>JAFAVH010000395.1 GCA_019242655.1 Methylobacteriaceae bacterium | reverse complement strand
CAATCCTCGCGACGCACGAGAACCTCGCGGTCAGCATGGCGCATGGCTACGCGATGGTGTCGCGCGAAATTCCGGCCGTAATGGTGCATGTGAGCGTCGGCACGGCAAACATGGTCTGTCCCGCCATGAACGCCGCGCGCGAGAATGTCGGCATGCTGCTGAGCGCCGGGCGCTCGCCGCTGACCGAAAGCGGCATGTTCGGCGCGCGCGACGGCTACATCCATTGGTCGCAGGAAATGTACGACCAGGCGGGGCTCATCCGAGAATTCGTCAAGTGGGATTACGAGCTGCGTAACGCCGAGCAGCTCGAAACCGTAGTCGACCGCGCGCTTGCGATTGCCGGGAGCGAGCCGCGCGGTCCGGTTTATCTCAGCCTGCCGCGTGAAGTGCTCGGCCTGCCGGCCGCGGCGGCTCCCGCATCCGTCGAAAGCCGGCTGCAATCGGCTGCGCCCGCCGCGCCAGACACGCGTGCGATCGAGACGGCCGCGGAATGGCTTGCTGCCGCCGAGCGCCCGCTGATCATTGCGGCGAATGCCGGCCGCGATCGCGCAGGTTTCGCCGCGCTCGATGCTTTTGCCGAACGCTTCGCGATTCCGGTTGCGCAGCACAAGCCGCGGTACCTGTCGCTGCGCTCCTCGCATCCGATGAATGTGGGTTACGATCCAACGCGGCTTGTCGCCGATGCCGACTTGACCGTCGTCATCGAAAGCGATGCACCTTGGTTTCCGGCGCAAGCGCAGCCCGCTCCCTCCTGCAAGGTGATCCAGTGCGGCTTCGATCCGCTGTTCACCCGCATTCCGATCCGCGGGTTTCCCTGCGATCTCGGTCTTACCGGCAGCACGGCGGCAATCCTGGCGGCGCTAACCGATGCGATGGCAGACCGCATCGATAAAGCCTCCCTCGACCGGCGCCGAGAGGCGGTCGCGGCAAGGCGCACGGCGGTTCTCGCACAAGGGGAAGCAGCGCGCGCCGCCGCCGCAGCACGCGCGCCGCTGAGTCCAGCGTGGGTCAGCCGCTGCATCGGCGATGCCAAAGATGCCGACGCGATCGTCGTCAATGAATACACCTTGATGCTCGAACATTGCGCGTTCGAAGCGCCCGATTGCTATTTCGGCTCGAGCGCCGCGTCAGGCCTTGGCTGGGGCGCCGGCGCCGCGCTCGGCGCAAAGCTCGCCGCGACGCAACGCCAGGCGATCGCAGTCCTTGGCGATGGCGCCTATCTCTTCAGCAATCCGGTCTCCGTGCATCACGCATCGGCGATGCACGGCCTGCCGGTCCTCTTCGTCGTGATGAACAATTCGATGTGGGGCGCGGTGCGCAATTCTGCGCTCGCCATGTATCCGGACGGCTTCGCCTCGAAAAGCAACGATTTGCCATTCACAAGCCTTGGCCCGTTGCCGGCCCTGGAGCAGATTTGCATCGCAGCCGGCGGCTACGGCGAGCGTGTCGACAATCCCGCCGCTTTACCGGACGCGCTTCAGCGCGCGATGCATGCGGTGAAGACCGAGCGCCGGCAGGCATTGCTCAATGTGATCTGCGGTATCGGCTAGGTCACGCCCCCGGCGGAAACGCCACCGCCTCTTGCGTTTCACAGGCGATCGCCACCCCGGCGCCAACCGGCCAGCACGCGGCGGCATCTGACTGCGCCTGGCGGATAAGAATGCGGCCGGAAACCGCCGCATCGCTCCCGACATGGATGTCGACATGCGCGCCCTGATAGGAATGAGCAGCGATGACGCCATCGCAAAGCGCTGCCTCGCTACGCTGCGCGAGACGTAGCTGCTCAGGCCGTAAGAAAAGGTCGACCGGCGCCCCGGGCGACAATCCGCGCAGCGATTGCGCCGGGACCGCCAACGTCGCCGCGCCGAGCGCTACAACAGCGGCATCACCTTCGAACCGCACGAGTCGCGCGCGCAACAAATTCACGTCGCCGACGAAGCCCGCAACAAAACGATCGGCCGGGCGACGGTAGATGTCGCTTGGCGCGCCGACCTGCCGGATTCGTCCCTCGGAGAGAACCACGAGCCGATCGGAGAGACTGAGAGCCTCGCTCTGATCATGCGTGACAAAGATTGTCGTCACACCGAGCTTGCGTTGAATTTCCTTCAACTCGAGCTGCATCGACGCACGCAGGTTCTTGTCGAGTGCGGAAAACGGCTCGTCGAGCAGAAGCACTTTCGGCGAAATCGCCAACGCGCGCGCCAACGCGACGCGCTGCTGCTGGCCGCCGGACAATTGCCGCGGCTTGCGACTCTCATAGCCGGTGAGCCGCACGAGCGTGAGCACTTCGGCGACTCGGCGCTCGATCTCGGCCTTCCGCATGTGGCGTATCTTCAAGCCATAGCCGACATTCGCTGCGACATTCATGTGCGGGAACAATGCGTAGTTCTGAAACAGGACGCCGATCTCGCGCTTATAGGGCGGGACGTCGGTGACCGGCTCGCCGGCGATGTGGATCGCGCCGCTGTC
>JAFAVH010000383.1 GCA_019242655.1 Methylobacteriaceae bacterium | reverse complement strand
GCGTATGTTCGGGTCGGAGGGCGGGTTGACCAAAATCGGCTCCGCCTGCAGCGAACCGTCCTGCGCGTAGCGAACGCGGATCTGCGCGACGTATTTCTGTGCGTTCAGCCCGATATAGCTCCAGCACTTCTTGTACTGTTCGCGCATCAGGCTATCGAGCGAATCCCACATGGACGGCGCCATCTGCGCGGCGCTCGCATTCGGCGCGCCGAGCGCGGCCGTGCGCGTCAACTCACGCGCGGTCGAAGCACGCGCTTGCGGAGCCTCTTTGCTCAACAATTGCGAAATCGTCGTGACATCGAGCTTGTGCTTCGGCTCGTCGTTCTCCTCGCCGGATTTGGACTTCCGCACCGGCTTTTCCTCGAGCTTCTTCTGCTCGAGGAATTTGGCGACCTGATCGAGTTTCGGCGGCGTCGGCTCCTTCGGCTTCTCGACCGGCTTCGGCGGTGTCGGAGGCGTCGGCGTCTCGGCAATCTTCGGCCGCGGCGGTGGCTGCGGCTTGATGATCTCCGCTTCCTTCTCCTCCTCCGGCTCAGGCGGCTTCTCGGCCTTCGGCGGTTCGGGCTTGGCGACTTTCGGCTCCGGCCGCGGCGGCGGTTCTGGCTTCGGCGGCAATGCGGCGACACGCTGCGGCGGCGTCGGCGGTTCGGGCTTCACGTCGGGCTTCTCGTCCTCGCCGGGATCGGGCAAGCGCTTCAACGGCGGGGGCGGAGTCGGCACGTCGCGCTTGGCTTCGGCGATGGGAGGCGTCGGTTTCGTCTCGGTGAGGTCGGCGACCTTCTCCGCCTTCGGCTTCGGCTGGACCTGCTTTGCCGTCTTCTCACCCTTGGTGATCTGGCTGAATTGCGCGTCGGAGATCACTTCGACAGGCATTCCCTCCGGGACTTCCTCGAACTTGCTCGTGTCCGCGAAGGCGATCAGCGTCGCCGCCAGCAGGGCCACATGCGCGCCGGCGGAGACGACGACACCCGGCTCGCGCCGGTCGAACTTACCCCACGCCCACGCAAACATTGCCGCGAGGCGCGAGCGAGGCTTCGCCGCGCATTCATCCTTCGGCGCGCTGTTTTGCGACTCCTCGGAAGGAGGGCTCAATCACTTCTTCTCCGGTTCGGTGACGAGCGCGACCTTCTTGTAGCCGGCGGTCGTCACGATCGACATGACCTCGGCGATGCGCCCGTAATTCACCGCCTTGGCGCCGCGCACATAGATGCGCTCGTCGAACCCGGCTTTGGTCATGCCCTGCAGCTTGTTGACGAGATCGCCCGACTCGGTCGGCTGATCGGCGAGATAGATCGTGCCTTTGTCATCGATCGAGATCGTGATCGGCTTCTGATCGATATTAAGCGGCGCAGATTTCGTCTGCGGCAGGTCGACCGCGACGCCGGTGGCGAGCAGCGGCGCCGCCACCATGAAGATGATGAGCAAAACGAGCATGACGTCGATGAACGGCGTCATGTTGATCTCGGCCATCGCGCCGTAGCGCGGGACGCCACGCCGGCGCCGCCCGCTCTTTCGGCCGACCGCTGCTGCCCCTGCCATGCCCATGGATTAAGTCCTCAGGCGGCCATGCGGTCGCGCTCGGCGCCCGCATGCTGATCGATCTGGCGCGACAGGATCGCCGAGAACTCGTCGGCGAAGCTCTCCATGCGCGCCTGGTTCTTGGCGACCTCGCCTTGCAGCTTGTTGTAGGCGATGAGCGCCGGGATCGCGGCAAAGAGGCCGATCGCGGTCGCAAACAGCGCTTCGGCGATGCCAGGCGCGACCACAGCGAGCGAGGTGTTCTTCGAAGCCGCGATCGAGCGGAACGAGGTCATGATGCCCCAGACCGTGCCGAAGAGGCCGACGAAGGGGCCGGCGGAAGCCACCGTCGCGAGCACGAGGAGGTTCGATTCGAGCCGCTCGACCTCGCGGGCGATCGAGACGTCGAGAACTTTCTCGATGCGGGCCTGCAGGCCCATGAACGAGGCATGCGCATGCTGGAACGAGCGCTTCCACTCGCGCATGGCGGCGACGAACAGGGTCGCCATGGCGGTCGTCGGCCGCTCGGCAAGCGTCGTGTAGAGTTCCTCGAGCGAGGAGCCGGACCAGAAAACTTGCTCGAACCGGTCCATCGCCTTGCGGGTGCGGGCAAAGAGCAGCGCCTTGTTGACGATGATCGCCCAGCACCAGATCGAGGCTGCAAGCAGGCCGACCATGACCAGCTTGACCACGATATGGGCGGTCCAGAACATGCTCCAGAGCGAGACTTCGGCGACGGGTGCCGCGAGATCGGCTGGGTTCATCTGATGTCCTCGGGGTGGGCCTTTGGGCGGGAGCCTAAGTCCATTCAATCGCGCCGAATTCCGCCATTTCTGCGGCCCAGTTGCGGGCGCGGAATGAAGCGAAAGCATGAGCTTCAGTTAAGCGCGCGTCAGCGTTAAGGTGGGGTTTACGAGCTACAGGACGGCCGGAAGCTCAGGCCCGCTCTTGCGGCGTCGACGGATCGAGCAGCAACGAGCGCAGCCGCGCGACGTGCTTGATGAGCGCCATCGATCGGCTGATCGCCTCCTGCGACTCACGGCAGTGCTCCGCCGTCTCCACCTTTGCTATGTGACTTTTAGCAATAAGCCGGCGGCAGCGCTCGGGTTTCAAATCGGCCTGCATGCGCAAAGCGATGCCACAGAACGCGGGGGGGCGTTAACATAGCATAGGCGCGCCACACCCGATGATGGACAAATCTCCCTCTGTCGGGTCGCGGCGTTTGTTTGCGTGCGCAAATTTACGATTTCTTTCCAGAAAGCGGGGGATTGCGAACGAGCACGGAGGGTAAGTATCGTGCTCCGACGCTTTTTTCAGGATGAGTCCGGTGCGACCGCGATCGAGTACGGATTGCTCGCGGCGCTGATCGCCGTCGTCATCATCGGCTCGGTCAAGATTGCCGGCACCAATCTCAAATCCAAGTTCACGGTTATCGCGAACAACCTTTCGTGACGGGCGCGATCCGGTTTGCTAGCTTGCCGGGATGGGCGACGAAGCCGGGCATAATCTTCACGGGATTTCCGGCGCTCACGGAGCGCCCGATGGACATCACCACCACCATCATCACGATCACGGCTCCGATCTCTCCGACGTCGAACTCCGCGTCCGCGCGCTGGAAACCGTTCTTGTCGCCAAGGGCCTCGTCGACCCCGCCGCGCTCGATGCCATCGTCGAGACCTATGAGACCAAGGTCGGTCCCCGCAATGGCGCGCATGTTGTCGCGCATGCCTGGAGCGACCCCGCGTTCAAGGCGCGGCTTCTCGAGGACGGCGCCAAGGCGATCCGTGAATTAGGCTACGGCGGTCGCGGCGGCGAGCACGTCGCCGTCGTCGAGAACACGGCCGGCACCCATAACCTCGTCGTCTGCACGCTCTGCTCCTGCTATCCCTGGCCGGTGCTTGGCCTGCCGCCGGTCTGGTACAAATCGGCGCCGTATCGCTCGCGCGCGGTGATCGATCCCCGCGGCGTGCTCACTGAATTCGGCGTGGCACTCCCGGAAGAGACCGAAATCCGCGTTTGGGATTCGACCTCGGAGATGCGCTACCTCGTCCTGCCGATGCGGCCTGCTGGCACGGAGGGTTGGAGCGAGGAGCGGCTTGCCGCGCTCGTCACGCGCGACTCGATGATCGGCACAGGCTTGCCGCTTCGCCCGGCCGAACTGCAATGAACGGCGCGCAGGACGTCGGCGGGATGACGAGCTTCGGCCCGGTTGATCCGGAGCCGAACGAGCCGGTGTTTCACGCATCTTTCGAGCCGCGTGTTTTGGCGAACGTGATCGCGACGGGTGCGCTCGGATTATGGTCGGGCGATGCCAGCCGCTTCGCGCGCGAGTCGCTGCCGCCACCATTCTATTACACGCGCGGCTATTACGAGATCTGGTTCGCCGCGCTCGAAAAGATCCTCGCCGAGAAGCATCTGGTTTCGCAAGACGAGATCGAAGCCGGAAAGAAGCTGCACGATTTGCAGGACATGCCGCTCAACGTGTTTCGCGCCGAGCGAGTCGCGCCGGCGCTGCACGAGGGCTGGCCGTCTGATCGGCCCGCACCAAACCAGCCGCGTTTCGCCGTCGGCCATCGCGTTCGCATGAAGAACATCAATCCGCCGACGCATACGCGCCTGCCGCGCTATACGCGCGGCAAGATCGGCACGATCGAAAAGATACGCGGCCATTTCGTTTTTCCCGACACCAGTGCACATGGCGCGGGCGAAGACCCGCAATGGTGCTACAACGTGCGCTTTTCCGCGCGCGAGCTCTGGGGCGACGATGCCGATCCGAAGATCAGCGTGTCGATCGACGCGTTCGAGCCGTATATTGAAGCTGCCTAAATTAGATTTCCTCTCCCTCCCGCGCGATGCCGACGGACCGACCTTCCGCGAGCCGTGGGAGGCGCAGGCCTTTGCGCTGGCCGTGCAATTGCAGGAGCAGGGATTATTCACCTGGGACGAATGGGCCGACGCACTTGGCGCGGAAATCGCCGCCGCGCAGAGAGCGGGCGATGCCGATCTCGGCGACACGTACTACCGGCATTGGCTGCGCGCCTTGGAGCGCCTCGTTGTGGCGAAGGGCGCGGCAAGTCAGGCGGGCTTGGAAGACACGAAAAATGCATGGGATCGCGCGGCAAAAGCAACGCCGCACGGACAACCGATCGTGCTCGGGCGTTAAGCCATTCCCTGCATCATCGATGCGCCGACAAGCAGTCCGACGCCTACGGCAAGCACAAGTAACGCCGCCAGAAACTCGGCGCTGCGCGCGATGATAAGACCGCGTCCGCCTTCCGTACCGAGCAGCTTTTCCGCAAATGATTTGGCAAACACCGCCGTTGCAGCGAGCGCGCCGGTCGTCAGCCCTGTGCCGACCGCCATCGCCAAGGTCGCGCCGATGCCGGCGAGATAAATGCCCTGCGCCAGCGAGAAGACGAGGACAAGTATCGCGCCGGAACACGGCCGTGCACCGGCGGCGATGATCGTTGCGAGCGCGCTTCCCCAGGAAAAGTTCGCGCCGTCCAGCATACGCGGATCGGGCGCATGCACATGCCCGCAATTCTCATCATTCACGTGATCGTGATCGTGGCCGGTGCAGGCAAAGGCGCTTTCGCCGTTCGCCGTGACGAAAGCGAGTTCGCCCGTCGCTGCGTGGGAATGAAAAACCGCACTCACTTTCAACGGCCGCAAAGCGGCGACAAGCGCGCGCCCCTTTTTCCAGACGAGCCATAGGCCGAGCGCTGCGATGGCGGCGTAACTTACCTGCTCGATGATCGCCGCGGCGTCGGTCATGCGCTTCGCCGTCGCATTGAAAATCAGCGCCGCGATCGTGACGATCGCGATGGCGACAAGCCCTTGCAACAGGGCGGCAAAGCCGGTGAGCACAAGCCCGCGTTTCAACGCGCGTTCGTTGGCGATCATATAGGACGCGATCACCGCCTTGCCGTGACCGGGTCCCGCCGCGTGAAAGACGCCGTAGACGAAGCTCAATCCGGCAAGCGTCCAGGCCGCCGACGGACTCGTGCGGATCGCCCGGATCGTGCTTGTGAGCATCAAATAGAAGCGGCTCTGCTCGGCGAGGAGCCACCCCATGACACCGCCGGATGCGCCGCCGGCCTCGCTGGCGCCGACGGCAAAGGGATGCCGCATGGCCTGCGCCAGCGCCGTGTCAACGCTCGCGGCAAAAGCGACCACTGCGAATAGAAGGAAGGGCAAGCGCAAGCGCTGCATCACGGACATGCGACCACCACGCGACTCGCGAGCTTAATCCCGAAATCGGAGCCTGGCGACATGTTCGAGAAGTAGGCTTCCGACAGTTTTTGCGTGTCGGCGGCAACCAGCGGATTGGGATCGAGCGTGCTCATCGAGCATCCCGGCGGCGCGCCGACAAGCTTCGCCGCCGCGCCTTTTTCGAAAGCAAACGAGACGAAGTATGTCGGATCGTAGACTTGAAACGAGAACGGCTTCTTCGCGTCGACAGGGGTCTTCAGCGGCAGCGTGAAATGCAGCGTGATGACCTTGTTGGCGTCGGCTTCGAGCGAATAGTCGATCGGCGCGGCGAATTCCGGCTTCTCGCTTCCATGCTTCGGATAGGTGAAGAAATCGAACTCGGCGAGCGATTCCACATTCACTTTGGCGAGCGGCTGCAATTCCTCCGGCGTCGGCGGTTTGCCGTTGGTGCCGAGCCCCTGCGTCGCGAAGGCCGAATACATCTCGTCGAACGTCCAGGCATGACGAATGCCGGTGATCTTGCCGTCGGGCCCGAACAGCACCTCGCTTTTGACAACGACCCATACATGCGGATGCGCGGAGGCAGCGAGAGTTGAAGCCAGAAACAGGAAAATTGCCGCAACCAATTCCGGCACCGAGGTCCTGCGCATCGGGTTGGCTCCGCTGGGAATCGAGCGGGATAAGCAGCGATAAAGTCCGGCGAAAGCGAGGCGGAGCGAGAGGCGAGCCGCGGCGCAAGGGCGCACGGGGCGCGTCACTTACGCCTCTAGCTTCGGCGTGCGCTTGAACATTTCCGTTCGCCCGCGCCAGGTCTGGATCATTTTCGGCGCATTGGCGCCGGCGAGATAGATGATCAGGAACGGCAACAACGCGATCGTCTGAATGTAGCGCGAGATCGGTCCGCGTTTCAGCACGATGTATGGCGGCAGCGTCAAGCCGAGCACGACAACGAGAGCCAGGACCCCCGTGATGATCGTCTGCGGAACGTGGGGCCTGAAGTCGAGGCCGCGAAGCAGCGTTGCGAGCACGGCCGCCACTATGCCGATTGCCAGAGCCGGAAAAGCGGCCTGCATGGTCATCATGGAGAGGGCCGAGAGTTTTTCCTGCAACGGCCACGGCGCCCGCACCAACAGCCCGAGCGTGCGCTTCGCAACCTGCACGAATCCGTTGGACCAGCGCCGCTGCTGGCGGCGCCAATTGCGCATCGTATCCGGCACTTGTCCCGGAATCGGCGGTTCGGCGACGAAAATTCCATGCCAGCCGGCGAGCTTGGCGCGAATAGCGAGGTCCAAATCCTCGGTAATCGAATAGGCGGACCAGCCGCCCGCCGCTTCAATCGCCGCCCGCCGCCAGATGCCGCCGGTGCCGTTGAACTGAAACAGCCAGCCTGCGCGCGCGCGGGTCTGCTGCTCGACAAGAAAATGCGCGTCGAGCAGCAAGCCTTGCACGCGCGTGATCCAGTTCGTGTCGTAGTTCGTAAACTCGCAGCGCGATTGGGCAAAAGCCGCTCGCGGATCGGCGATCAGGCGCGGCATCACGCATCGCAGCCAGTTCGCAGGCGGACGGAAATCGACGTCGAGCATTGCGATGTAAGGCGCATCGCACAGTTCGAGCCCGGCGGCGAGCGCGCCGGCCTTGAAGCCGGAGC
The DNA here is from genome assembly GCA_019242655.1 of Methylobacteriaceae bacterium. Lineage (GTDB taxonomy): Bacteria > Pseudomonadota > Alphaproteobacteria > Rhizobiales > Beijerinckiaceae > JAFASC01. The sequence continues at coordinate 11,042 of JAFAVH010000383.1, read as the reverse complement.
GATCTTCACGGCGCACATGCTGCACGTCGGTTCCCTCCTTGCGGAGTTCGGCGGCAACTTGGTCCGCGATCGTGCTCGTCTCGTCGGTGGAATCGTCGAGAAGCTGGATCGTCAACTTGTCGCGCGGCCAGTCGAGCGCGGCGGCGGTGCGCAGCACGTTTTCAACGACGCCCGGCTCATTGAAAACCGGAAGCTGCACAAGAACGTGTGGAGCCTCGCCGGCGATCAATGAAGCGGCGGGCGCGGGGGGCGTGCGGCCGAGCCAGGACTCATCGCGCACAAAGCGCACAATGAGGACGATCAGCCCGAACGCGACCCATAGGAGGACGACGAAACATATGTTCGCCACCACGTCGAGGATAAGCAGCAGAAGCGAGTGTAGAATCAAAGATCGCTGTTCCTTCGAACAGACGCGAGCGGCTCGAACACAGGCGTCTGCGGCGAATCAGATTTGGAATTCGCGACATACGTGCCTTGCGCCCAAACGACGTTATTTGTCAGCCACCCGTTCAGCCAGATGCACGGCAGCATGATCTCGCGGCACAGAAAGGCAACCGGCGAGACCAGCGGCACTCCCCAGCCTTTCGAAAGAAGCAGCAATGTTTCTGCTGCGAACCAGCCGGTGATCGTCGCCGCCGCAGCAGTAAGCGCCGTCAATCCAACGAGCGGAGCTGCAATTGCCGCGGCGATCGCTGCCGGAAAAGCGAAATTGAACAGCTCGAGCAGAAACGCGATCCGTTCTTCGTCGCGGCGAATGATAGCCCAGCGCATCTGGCGATCATACACATCGGCAAAGCGCCGCGATCCGAGCTCCTGACGCACCACCTTGTGCGAGAATACAGTCTTCAGGCCGAGGCGGGCGAGCGCCTTCCCCATAGCATTGTCTTCGCCGACGGTCGACGCGAGTGCGGCGATACCGCCGGCGCGGTCGAGATCGGAGCGCCGAAACAGCATGAACTTGCCGACGCCGACCTCGAGCTCCAGCAGCGAGGCGACCGTGAGCACGCGGGCATGCGCGCCGTTCATGATCGATTCTTCGATCCGCGCAGCGAAATTGCGCGCATCCACCGCTACTGGAACGGCAACGACGAGACCTGCGTCATGCGTCAGATGCCGCACGGCTGCTTCAAGATCGCCCGGCGCAAGGATCGTGTTCGAGTCCTTCATGAAAATCGTATCGTGCCGTGCTTCGGCAAAAGGCGCGGCAAGATTATTGAGTTTGGGACTCGCAGCGAAATGTCCGCTCGAGCGCAGAATGCGCGCGGGAAACTTGGTGAAACGCGCGACGATATCGCGGATTGCGGCGAGCGCAGGCGAATCGTCCTCCGCGGCCGAGACGAGAAGCTCGGCTTCCGGATAGACTTGCGTCAGCAGCGATTCCTGCGCGCGCTGAAAACCGCAATCGAGCGCTTTCACCGGCACGACGAGGCTCAGAGCCGGCAAATCCTTGCGTCGCGCACGCCGGCGCTGAACGACAGGGTGAACCAGTGCCGCCAACACGCTGAGCCACAAGAAGCCGAACGCCACCACCCACCACGCGGCGGCGATCCACTCGATAGCGCCGCCGAGAGTCACGATAACGCTCCGCCGGGCATGCGCTCCGGCGTTTCCTGCATCTCGACATGCATGCGGTTCATCACGCGATCGACAAGCCGCGCCGGAAGAAAGCTGATCAATCGCGCACCGAGGTAAAGCAGGCGCGGAAACGCAATGAGCGCGCGGCCGCGGTCGAGTCCGCGCCGAATGATCTGCGCCGCTTTCTCATCGGAGATCGCCAGCGGCTTGGCGGCGACGAGCTTTTCATTCATCGGCGTGTGCACAAAGCCCGGACAGATCATGCTGACGAAGACGCCGCGCGGTTCGAGATTGCCGCGAAGCGAATCCGCGTACAGGTGCACGGCAGCCTTGGTGGCGCAATAGGCCGGCGAATAGGGCAGGCCGCGGATCGCCGCAATGGAACTCACGATTGCGATCTGGCCGCGCCCACGCGCGCACATCGGTTCGATCAGCGGCTCGACCGTGTTCAGGACCCCGAACAGGTTGGTTGCGATCGTACCGCGCACGGCGTCCGGATTTTCGGTGAATTGACCGGGCTTCAATCCGGTCGCGATCCCGGCATTGGCGAGGACAAGATCGAATCCGTGCTGCGCGTCGAGTTCGCGCAAGCGCCGCCACATCGCCTCGCGATCACGCACATCGAGTGCATCCGTCTCGACAATCGCGCCCTTGGCGATGCATTCGGCCGCGACTGCGCCGAGGCGCTCCGCATTACGCCCGACGAGGGTCAGTCGCCGGCCGGGCTCGGCGTAGGCCCGCGCGACCGCGCGGCCGATGCCGCTCGATGCCCCCGTGATCAGGATCGAGCGCGGGTCAAGACGCATCAGGGCGCCTCCCGCGGCGTGAGCACGGCTTCGCCGACGAGAGCCGGGGCGCGCGAGGTTCCATTCGCCATGAGGCGGAGCAGGATTTGCGGGGTCTCGCCCTCGCTGACCCGCACGACGCGGCCGGAAAGCGTGACCGGCTCTCCCTCGAGCACGGGCTGCGTGAACCGGCCGGACAAGCGTCCGATCCGCAGATCGGGACGCCATTCCCGCAAGAGCGGTTCGAAGGCGGCAAACAAGAGCATCCCGTGAACCGGGGGCGCGGCAAGACCGGCTTTTCGCGCGATACCTGTGTCGAGATGCAGCGGATTGGTGTCGCCGGAAATGTCCGCATAGGCGGCGAGTTCGGCGCTCGTGAAGGGGCTGACGGCCCGCTCCGGCAGGCGCGTTCCGACCTCGGGCAGGACCTGTTTCATGCCGACAGCTCCAGGGCAGGCGACACGAGCCGCAGCAGCGTTTCCATGCTCACGCAAAGCTCTCCGGCGGGCGTCCGGCATTCGGCCTTCAGGACAAGGCGGGGCGGATCAGCTTCTTCGCCGAGAACGACGGAGAGACGGTACTCGGCTCCCATTTCAAGCGCACGCGCGTAAACGAAGCTCTGGCCTTCGTGCAGCGGCAGCCGATCCCCGCACGCGTCTTCGATGGCGGTGCGAATCTCCGGCTCACCCAGCCAGCAAATCGGGAAAGCCACCGGCACGCCTTGTCCGCCGCCCCTCGTCGCGCTCCGGTATGCCTCGATCTTCGTGCGCTCTGTGCGTACGACGAACGGCCCGAGCCGCAGCTCAGGCACTTTCCGCTGCCTCGACGATCAGGGTCGCGTTAATTCCGCCGAAAGCGAAGGAGTTCGACATCGCGCGTTTGATCGGCACTTCGCGCGCAACGTTCGGAACGCAATCGACCTCGCATTTCGGGTCGGGTTCGCTGAAGTTGATCGTTGGCGGCGCGATATTGTCGTTCATCGCGTTGATCGTAATGACAAGCTCTAGCGCGCCTCCGGCGCCAAGCCCGTGGCCGTGGACCGGCTTCGTCGAAGAGACCGGAATTCGCGCCACTTGGTTGCCGAACACGCGCGCGAGCGCTTCGGACTCGTTGGCATCGTTCGCTACCGTCGCTGTTCCGTGAGCGTTCACGTAATCGATGGAGCGCGGCGGCAGGCCTGCATCGGCAAGGGCCTGCGACATGCACGCGGCGGCGCCCTCGACATCCGGGCGCACGGGATCGCGGGCATCGCTCGTCGTCCCGTAGCCGGACAGGATTGCGATCGGCTTCGCGCGCCGCGCCCGCGCGACTTCGCTGGCCTCAAGGATGAACATTCCGGCGCCGTCGCCGATGCTCATGCCGTTGCGGTTCTTCGAGAATGGCCGGCACTTGTCGGGGGTGAGGACACGCAACGCTTCCCACGACAGCATCGTGGCATTGGTGATCGATGCCTCAGATCCCCCGACGATCGCACGATCGATCATTCCGGCGCGGATCATCTGCATCGCCATGCCGATCGCCTGGGTGGCAGACGAGCAGGCGCTGGCGACCGCAAAGGTCGGTCCCGTGCAGCCATAGCGCATACCAAGCGTCGCCGGTCCGGCGCTGGCGATCAACCGCGGTATCGTCAGAGGATCGGGCCGAGCGTTTTCGGTCGTGGCATAGATCCGGTGAAGACCATCGTCGACGGTGTTTATGCCGCCGATGCCCGTTCCGAGAATCACCGCCGTTCGAGGTCCCTGCGGCTCCGCACGCGAGAGACCCGCCTGGTTCATGGCCTCGTCGGCTGCTGCGACCGCGTATTGCGTGAACGGATCGCAGAGCGGCCGCATGGACGGCTCGATATATTGCGTCGGATCGAAATCGCGCACCTGCGCCGCGATCTTCACCCGGCCTTTGTAGGGACGCGCGAACACGAACTCGCGGATTTGACTCACCCCGTCGCGTGCGGCGGCCCAGAGTTTGTCGACACCTATTCCCGCAGCCGACACGGCACCGACACCCGTGATGACAACCTGTCTCACCTCAGGCACTCGCCTTGGTCTCTTTCGCTTTTTCTTTCTGGATGTGAAGCGCGATCGCGTCGATCAGACCCTGCACGTCCTTGGCGTCCTGAAACGAGCCGTCCATCGGAATGTAAACGTCGAACTTATCCTCGATCGCGGTAAGAATCATCACGATATCGATGGACTTAAGATCAAGGCTCTCGATCGTGGCATCGGGCTTGACCTTGTCCGGATCGACCATGCCTTCCTTGACGATCACTTCGATTATTTCGTCGACAAGCTGAGTCTTGTCTTGAACTTGGGTCTCCAAGATCACCCCCGGTGAGAATAGGCTCGCCAAGGCGAGTTAGGTGCAAGTTCGACAACGTCGGCTCACGCGAGCCGCGCCGGCTCGACTGAAATTGAGTCAGCTGTCCCAAACGTGCGGCGACGCGTCAACAGACGGCCTAGCGCCCCTCTGGGCCCCGGGCCATGCCGGGAGCGTTGGGACAGGCTCTGGTTAGAACTTTTGGCGGACAAAGGAAAGCCCCGAGGCATAATCCCCTCTATGTCGCGGCTGCCGCCGGCTGCGGCCTTCCCGGCAGGAACGCGGCGAGATCGATCGTCCGGCCGCCCCTTTGTTGACGCTGGATCAAAAGGGCACCGGCCGCAAGTTCCGCGAGAACAAGCAGCGCGACGAGGCCGACGAGACGGGCATCAAACCGAACCAGGGATTCGGCCGCGACGAGAATGCCGATGTGAACCGCTGGAACCGCAACGATGACGGCACTCGCGGCGACGGAACGCCGGCCGGTCGCGTTCCCGACGGCGAGGACAAGCCCCATTCCCAGAAGCGCATGCGAGAGGGCCAACATGGGAATGATGAAGCGCTTGGCAGCCTCCGAGCTCCATTCGGGCAGACGGCTGCGGTCGATTGAAAGCCACCTGAGTTGCAGCATGAATTCTGATAGCGGCAGCTCGAAGAAGCCGCGCCAGCCGCGCGACGGAAGCGCGCCGCTTCCCTGCATGGACAGGGGAATTGCATTCTCGTCGAACTCGGCGACGCGCGCTTTTTGTGCCCCTTCCTGCAGGATCTCGATCGAGCCGCGGCTTAGGATCATCACGACGCCGGTTTCGTTGCGGCGAAATTCAGCCTGCTCGGCTTTGATGACCTCTTCCTCGTGCTTGTCCTCCGAATATTGGCGAATGAAAATGTTGCCCGCAATATCGGGAGTACGCCAGCGTTCGAAGTAGATCGTGCGCCTGCCGTTATCGAGCGTATAGAAAGTTGCCGGCTCGAGCATGCGATGATTGAGCGAGTTGCGGATGACGTTGATCACGTCATGCATGTTGCCGACATAATGCGGAGCGATCCAACAAGACATCATATATCCGAAGACAGTGGCGCACACCGCACAGACGATTGCCGGAAAGCAGATCGACCAAACCGAGAGGCGGAGCGAATACAGGACCGCGATCATTCCTTCGTTGGTCATCCGCGCGAATTCGAGCGCGATCGCGACACCGACAGCCATTGGCAGCGCGATATAGGTGACTGTCGGAACGGTGCCGATAAGGGCCGGCCAGAGCAGCCCGCCGCGCACTGCCGCCGGCGGCAGGTAATGGAAGAGCGACGACAAGATAACCGGGACGCTCAACGCGACCTGGATGGCCAGCGTCCCCATCAATACGCGCTTTGCCAGATACCAGTAGAGATGGCGCGGCATCGTTACCGGCCGATCCGCGCCCAGGCGCGTTGCGAGAAGTCGCGCCATGCCGCATCGAAAGCGCGCTTGCCCGGCAGACTCACCGCGCCCGCCCAATGCGCGAAGTAGATTTCCGCGCCGCGCGCGTCGACCGGCGCGCCATCGCGGAAGGTCACGCCTTCGGCTTTGTAGAAACTCTCGTGCGAGGCATTCGCAACACATTCGTTCAGCATCGCCACCTGCAAGCCGCGGCGATGGACGACGAAATTGACCAGCGGCTGCGCAAACAACATGCCGCGCTTGCGCACGGTGTGGAACGTCTTCGCATCCTCGCGAATGGTTTCGATGAAGTGTTGAAGGTTGAGGATTTTATTCGACGCGACAAAGAAGCCGTCGTTGAAGAGACGCGCGTCCTTCAGATAGGGATATCGATCGCGCTTGTTGTTGTAGACGTATTCGAAGCTCGGCGAGGCGATGATGAAATCGGCTTTGCCCGGCTGCAGCGCGCCGAACACCGGACGCAGGTCGCGGAACAGGATCACGTCGACGTCGACATAGATCACTTCGTCGAGGGGCAGCGACAGTGCCTGCAGCTTGCGCAAGCGGCGCCGATGACCGGGAAACAGCGGATAGAGATCGGCGGCAAGCCGGTCGATTTCGGTCGGCTCGTCTTCGACGATGCTGACATTGTAGGCGGCGGCGGCGCGCCGGGTGATCGTCAAATTGTCGTCATACGGAATGAGATAAAGCGGCGTTGCCGCGTTCGTGGCGTGATAGCTCTCGAGGAACGGCAGCAGCCAGTCGGCGATCTTGTCGTTGGCGACGATCGCGATGCCGTGGCGCCGGCCAGGCGAGGGCGCGGCCGCAGGCGCTTCGGCGTGCTGCTGCGGCGGCTCGCCTAACAAGGCGGTGGAAGTGGCTGATCGGACACTCATTCTTTCGATTGCCTCGCGAGACCGCCGGCAGCGGACGGACGGGAGGCGCTCCTCTCTCCCAAAAGTGACCCATGACAACAGATTTGGCCTTTTTCGGGAGGGGCGGCCGGCGACCCTGACCGGCGGTGCCGACAGCTCAGGTTCCGCGCGCCAGGCCGCCTCTGTAGCTCAATGCGCCTTCGCCTCAGACTTCGGAAGGTCGGCGGCATGCCCGTCGAACCAGGCCTTCAGCATTTCGGCGCGTAGCCGGTTCATAGCCCCTGTCGGATGGCCGTCTCCTGGAATGTACAAGACCATGCCCGGATGATCGGCAGGATCGATCGCCCCATCGAGAACTACGGCCCCGGCATCCCGCAGCTTCTGCATGATTGCCGCGTCGGTGTAGCCGCTCTGGCTCAGGTAAGCGGGCGCAAATGGCAGATAGAGGATGAGCGTCGGCACATCGTATTTTTGTCGGGCGAGTTCGACCGCGCGCGCGACGATTGCGATGTAGAGTTCTATATCGGCAGGCTTGAGCGTTCGGAATGCCGGCTCGACTAGCGTACGATAAGCCGCGCTATTTGCGATCGCTTCCCGCACAATCCTGCTCAGCCCGTCAGCGCAGGGACCGGCATAGACGGCGCGGCCGTCCTCCACACTATAACGCGGCGACCGCAACATTTCCGGATGCAGGCAGGACGTGCGCTCCGCATGCCATGGCGCGGTTTGAAGGACGAAGAGCTGCGCTCCCTGCAGGCGATCACGAAAAACATCGGTTTCCATGGCACGCAGAAAGTGCTGCGGCCCATAGCCGGTGATGCCGAAATTGAGGACGCGTAATTTCCGGTTTTCGAGGTCCGCAAATATTTGCGGAAGCGTGTCGGAATCCTCGATGCCTTCGCCGAAGGTGAACGAGTCGCCGAAGAAAGCAACGGTGGCGCCGCTGTCACTTGAGACGGTCTTGCGCTGAAGATGCTCGTCGATCGTATTGGTCACGTCGAAGATCACGCTGCCGGTTTTGCCGTCGACTTTTTTAACATGGAAAGCGCCCGGCGCACCTGGTATCCATCCGAATATTGGGTTCGGAGCGAAAACGATTTTGTCTTGCTGCTTCGATGAGCCGCCGCTTCGCACCAGCTCGTACACTTCAACGACAACAAAGCACAGCATGATCGAGGCCACGACAAGACATGCGTCGCGCACGCGGCCTCGTACGATGACGATCAAGCCGACTAGAAAAAGAAATGCGACAAGCAGATAGAGCAGGAGGGTGTATGCATTATAGCCGAGGATGTAGACAATTCCTCCGCCGAAGAGCGCGATCAGAAGGATCGAATAGCGCATCTGCCGGTCCTGGTAGATATCGTCGCTTGGTCTATCAACTTGGCGTCAGTCGTCCTAACTAGACTATTCTTAGAAATGAAAGTCGCTGACAGTTGCTTCAGACTGGATCGCTGACAGGCCGAACCATAGCGCTTATTCATCCCGCTTGGCATTCCTGCGGCACGGCCACCGTCGTCGCAAGCCAAGCGCGCGCCTACCGCGACCTCGGTGCCCGCGTATTATCGATCGGGCTCAGCGACCAGCCGATATTCGGCTTCGCCGCGCGCCAGTTCACACAAGCCTATCTCAACGCAACGCCGGAATTGCATGCCGACCGGCGCCTGCTCACCGGGGTCGCCTGGGGAAAGGCGCTCAGCCCATTGCGGACTGGCTCAATCGCCTGGGGCTTCACTCATGGCGACCACGCGGCGACTTACGTCGCTTTCGCCGAGAACAGCCCGCCTCCGGCCGAACTCGCCACGGAGCACATCGATCTCGTCCACTGCAATCACTTCTTCTGCATGCCGTTGGCCGAGGCGATACGGGGCGATCGAGCCATCCGACTGGTTCTCGATACCCACGACATCCAGGCCAAGCAGTACGTCCTGCGCAATCAGGGCGGGTGGTATCTGCCGCCGCGGGCCAGCTATGAGAAGATGCTGGCAACCGAGCTTCACTGGCTCGGGCGCGCCGACCTTCTCCTCCACCTCAATTCAGAGGAGCACACGGCCTTCCGGGCGCTTCTGCCGCAGAGCCGGCACGCATTGCTGCATCCTGCCGTCGATTCGATACCGACACAGTCAGGCGGCGGCGACTTCGTCATCGTCGCGAGCGCCAACACCCCCAATATCCTGTCGCTTGAATGGCTTCTGCGCGAGGTGATGCCGCAGGCAGGTGACATCCCGCTCGCGATCTACGGCAATGTCGACGCATCCATCCGCAGCCGCGATCCCACCCTCTACGGCCGCTTTGCGCGTTATTTCCGCGGCCGCATCGACGATATCGCTGACGCCTATGCCGGCGCCGCGTGCGTCCTTTTGCCGACCACCGAGGGGCACGGCCTGTCGATCAAAACGATCGAAGCCCTCTCGAGCGGCGCGCCTCTGATTGCGACCCGCCTCGCCTTTCGCGGCATCGAGATCGATCCGGCTTCGCTTGCGAATGTGACCATCGCCGACACCGCCGAGGCGTTCGCGGCCGCGTTGCGGAACCTGCCCGCGGGGCAGGCGACGCCGGACGGGCGCCAAGACAGCGCGACCCGCCGCCTCTATGAGGAACGCTTTGCGCCCGCCGCTTACCGGGAGGGGTTAGCCGGACTTGTGGCGCCTCTCCTCAAGAGCCGGACCCCGGCCCGGAGCGCGTAAGCTCACGAACGCCGTCACTGCGGCGAGAATCAGGAGACATCCTGCCGGTGCGATGAGGGCGGGCAAGCCGGCCGCCGCGTAGGCCGCGGCGCCCATCGCCGCGCCGAACGCCAGCGCCGACCATCCGAGCGCGTGACGTAGGGCTGGACGGCCGTCTTCTCGTCCAAGGCACCAAAGCGCCAGCTTCTCGCCAATGCCGAAGACGGTTCCGGTCACGAACGTGCCGCCGATCCGGTGACCGCGATCGCTTCTGAGGGCTGCATTCTGCGCGCCCATCGCGATCGCCAGCGGCTCGGCCGCGCCGAGGACGGGGCTTTTCACAAACCAGAGCATGAGGGCGCCCGCCAGAAGCAGCGCCTCGAACAGCAAGATTGCGGGCAAGTGCCACCGCGCGGACCGCGCGTAGATCAGGGTGCCGGCGAATGCGCCAACAACGAAGCAAGCGAGCAGTAGGGCCGGGAGGCGCACGAGACCCATATCGAAATGCGTGAGCCCGATTCCGAGCTGCGTCGTGTTGCCGCTCATGAACGAAAGGTAAAAGCCGCCGAGGCTGATGAAGCCGATCGCGTCGACCCAGCCAGCAATCGCCGTCAGCAACAAGCCGAGGCAAAATCTGGTGCGATCTTCCAATGATTCCCGCCCTTACTCGGATGGCGGGGCGTCAGTATCGTGATTCTGCTCGGCGTGCAGCATTTCAACGGCGCGGCGGGTCAATTCCTCCAAAACGCGGTCGAGGCCTGCAATTTCCTCCGCGGAGAGATTGGCGAGCAAATAGGCGTTGCGCTCGAATCCGGCCCGAACCATCGTCTCATGCGTCGCGAGTCCGGCTTCGGTCAGCGACACGAGCACTTCGCGGCTGTCCTGCGGATTGGCGCTTCGCTCGACAAGCTTGCGTCGCACGAGGTTCGAAAGCGCGCGACTGAGCTGCGCTTTGTCCATCCCGAGAAGTTCGGCAAGCCCGGCGACCGTGACGGGTTTCCGCCGTCCGAGCACGGCGACGATGCCGTACTCGACCCACGGCAATCCGACGAGGCGGCGATATCGCAGGGTCGCACCGCGACGCAGGAAATTCGCGGCAACGATCAGCTTCGACGAGATCGTCTCGACGATCGGCGCGTCCGGGTTGGCGCCAAGAGTCGCGGACAGCTTTTTCGCCACGGGCCGCGCTTTGGGGATTTTGTCGGCAGGATGGCGCCGCTGCGCGCTCATATCGAGTGCCTTCTTAATTCAGTAACCAAGATGATCGATCAAGAGAGCGCGCTGCGGCCCGATCAGAATGTTTCGTTTACCTCGCGGACAACGCGTTGGTGCCGATTAAGTTTAAATTTAGAGCCCTCTCTTTAACGATGAAGATACTTTGAAGCGCGTCCCGGCCGATCGTGGGCGGGCG
>JAFAVH010000355.1 GCA_019242655.1 Methylobacteriaceae bacterium | reverse complement strand
CCCTCTTCAGCTCCCCTCTTTTTCGCACGCGCTGGCGTGCGGCGGCGATGAATCGCGCCCCTAATCGTGATGAGCACACCGAACGCTTCACTTCCCCGTCGTCAGCACGATCTTGCCGAGATGCGACGACGATTCCATCAATTCATGCGCCCGCCGCGCCTCTTCCAAGGGGAAGGTCGCATGCACGACCGGTTTGACCGCGCCTTTTTCGAGAAGCGGCCAAACGCGCGCGCGCAATTCGTTCGCGATTGCGGCTTTGAGCGCGACCGAGCGCGGACGCAAGGTCGAGCCGGTCAACGTCAGCCGCCGTACCATCACCGGCGTGTAGTCGAGCTGATCGACTTTCGATCCGCCCAAAAACGCGATCTGCACGAGACGTCCTTCCCTCGCGAGGATCGAGATGTTCTTCGCGATGTAAGCGCCTCCGACCATGTCGAGGATAACGTCGACGCCCTTTTTGTCGGTGAGCTTCCTCACCTCCGCGACGAAGTCTTGCTTGCGATAATCGATGGCATGATCGGCGCCGAGCGTGCGGCAGAACGCGCATTTGTCCGGCGAGCCAGCCGTTGCGATCACGGTTGCGCCGAACTGCTTGGCAAGCTGGATCGCGGTCGAGCCGATGCCGGACGAGCCGCCATGCACGAGGAACGTCTCGCCGCTTTTCAAGCGTCCACGCGTGAACACATTGTCGTAGACGGTAAAATAATTTTCCGGAATGCCGCCTGCTTCATCCATGCTGAGCGACTTCGGCCGCGGCAAGCAGAGCGACGCATCGGCAAGCGCATATTCGGCGTAGCCGCCGGAGCCGACAAGGGCGCAGATTTCATCGCCGACTTTGAGATTCTTGACGCCGTCGCCAAGCGCGGCGATGCGACCTGCAATCTCCAGTCCAGGCACATCGCTTTCGCCGGGCGGCGGCGGATAGGCGCCGGCGCGCTGCGCAATATCAGGCCGATTGATGCCGGCCGCGACAATTTCGACAAGGACCTTGCCGGCAACCGGCTTCGGCACGTCGACCTCGCGGACGCGGATCACATCAGGCCCGCCCTTTCCGTCGAACTGGATTTCACGCATGCGGGTGGGCAAAGCCATGGGCGTCTCTCCTTGATCGGCAGGGGAGATACAAGAACCCGGGCGCGAGATCAAAGCGCTTCGGCGATGATCCATGCTGTGTCGCCGCGCGAGACTTTTGACATATATCAGCGTTCCCTCGTTCGAGGTCGTCAATGCAAGATCGCCGTTTCGGCAGTGCGGAGCGCAACGTCAGTACCATCGGGCAGGGAACGTGGTACATCGACCGCGCGGATCGCGCGTCCGCGATCGCCGCTTTGCGCCGCGGTATCGATCTCGGCATGACGCATATCGACACGGCCGAATATTACGGAGAGGCGGAAAATATCGTCGGCGAAGCGATTGCCGGACGGCGCGATCAAGTCTTCCTCGTCTCGAAAGTGACGCCGCAGAATGCTTCACGCTCGGGCACGGTCGCCGCGTGCGAGCGCTCGCTGAAACGGCTGCGCACCGACCGGCTCGATTGCTATCTCCTGCACTGGCGCGGTTCACATCCGCTCGTCGAGACGTTTGCCGCATTCGCCGAGCTGAAAGCCGGCGGCAAGATACTGTCGTGGGGCGTCAGTAATTTCGATGCCGCCGATCTCGAAGATGCCGAGGCCGCGGCTGGAGAAGGCGAGATCGCCTGCAACCAGATTCTCTATCATTTGCAGGAGCGGGCGATCGAGCACGCCGTGCTTCCGTGGTGCAGGAAACACAATGTTGCGGTCGTCGGCTACAGCCCCTTCGGCCACGACGATTTTCCCGCGCCGCGAACGACGGCCGGACGCATTCTCGCTGACATCGCCGCGGCGCATGGCGCCACCGCGCGGCAGATCGCCCTGGCGTTCCTAGTCCGCAGCGACCCGCTTTTCACGATCCCGAAAGCCAGCGATCCGGACCACGCGGCCGAGAATGCCGGCGCCGGCGACTTGCGACTCAGCGACGCCGAGATCGCACGTCTCGCCGCGGCGTTCCCTCCGGGAAAGCCGCGGCGCTTGCCGATGCTTTAGTTCGTCATTCCCGCGCAAGCGGGAATCACGAGCGCGCCCTTACAGCAAGCCCGCGCCGCGCGCCCATTGATATTTCGCGGCAAGAACCTCAACCGGAATCTCGGTCGAATAGGCGTAAGCCGGGATGCCGTGCTGATAGAGATAATCGGCTGCCTCTTCGACTTCGATATCGCCGGCGAGCGAGGCGACCACGGGCTTGGTTTTCCCTTTGGCCTTCATCTCCTCGTAGACTTCGACCATCAGCTTGGCGAACACCATCGGCGGCGTCACGATCGTGTGCCAATAGCCGAGGATGAGTGCGTGAATGCGATCATCCTCGAGCCCGAGCTTCACCGTGTTTTGATAAGTCTTCGGCGGCTCGCCGCCAGTGATGTCGACCGGATTGCCCGATGCACCGAAGGGCGGGATGAACTTCTTGAAGGCTTCATCGAGATCCTTTGGAAAGGACATCAACGACAAACCATTATCAACGACGGCGTCGGAGAGCAGTACGCCGGAGCCGCCCGCGCCCGTGATGATGACGACGTTCTCGCCTTTCGGCGTCGGCAAGATCGGCACGCCGCGCGCGAAATCGAGCAATTGACGCAGCGATCGCGCCCGCACGACGCCGGATTGCTTGAACACGTCCTCATAGATTTTGTCGTTGCCGGCGAGCGCACCGGTATGCGAGCTCGCGGCTTTCGCGCCCGCCGACGTGCGGCCGGCCTTCAAGACGATGACCGGCTTTTTCTTAGAGACGCGTTTTGCCGCTTCGGCAAAGGCGCGGCCATCCTTCAAGTCTTCGCAATGCTGCGCGATGACTTTCGTGTTGTCGTCCTGTTCGAAGAACGCGAGCAGATCGTCCTCGTCGATGTCGGACTTGTTGCCGAGGCCGACGATCGCGGAGACGCCCATCTTGGCGGAACGCGAGAAGCCGATGATCGCCATGCCAATGCCGCCGGATTGCGACGACAGCGCGGTCGAGCCCTTCACGTCATAAGCGGTGCAGAACGTCGCGCAGAGATTCTTCCAGGTATAATAGAAGCCGTAAATGTTCGGCCCCATGAGACGGATATTGTACTTGCGTCCGATCTCCTGGATTTGCTGTTGACCCTCGACGTTGCCGGTCTCGGCAAAGCCCGATGGGATCAGCACCGCGCCGGCGATTTTCTTCTCGCCGCATTCGGTCAGCGCCGCCGCGACCAAAGGCGCCGGAATGGCAAACACCGCGACGTCGATGTTGCCCGGCACATCCTTCACCGACTTATAGGCCTTCATGCCCATGATCTCGTCGGCTTTCGGATGGATCGGATAGATCGTCCCCTTGTAGCCGCCGTTGATGAGGTTCTTCATCACCGAATTGCCGATCTTGCCGGCTTCGGCCGAGGCGCCGATCACTGCGACGTTGTCCGGCCGCATGATTCGGTTCATCGCGGTGACGATCTCTTCCGTGCTGCGGGTTTGCGGCCGCGGCTTCTGATCGAAGTCGAGCACGATGCGAACGTCGGCAGCGATCGCGCCTTGTTTAGTGGCGAAGACCGGATTGAGGTCGAGCTCGGAAATCTCCGGGAAGTCGCTGACGAGCTGCGAGACTTTGACGATGACGTCGGCAAGCGCGTCGCGGTTGACCGGATCGCCGCCGCGCACGCCTTTCAGCATCTCTGCGGCTTGGATGCCGTCGAGCATGGACATAGCGTCTTGCTTCGTCGCGGGCGCCAGGCGGAACGTCACGTCCTTCAGGATTTCGACGAGCACACCGCCGAGACCGAACGCAACCAGCTTGCCGAACGAACCGTCGGTGATTGCGCCGACAATCACCTCCGTGCCGCCGGCGAGCATCTGCTGCACCTGCACGCCTTCGATCTTGGCGTCCGACTTATACTTTTTCGCGCTTGCAAGAATCTTGTCGTAGCCCTCGCGCGCCGCGGCAGCATCTTTGACGCCGACGATCACGCCGCCCGCTTCGGTTTTATGCAGAATGTCGGGCGAGACGATCTTCAGGACGACCGGGTAGCCCATGCCGTCGGCGAGTTTGGCCGCATCGGCTGCGGAAGAAGCGACGCCTTCCTTCGGCACGGGAATGCCGTAGGCGTCACAGACCAACTTGCCTTCCGGCGCGGTGAGACTCGTGCGTTTGTCGGCTTTGACCGCGTCGAGAACTTTGCGAACCGCGTCTTTGTGCGGGCTCGGTTGGGCCGTCATGCGTTCCTCCTCAAAACGTTTCTTGTGTGAACTGGCAGCACGAAACTGTGGTTCGGCGATGTGGCATGTGGTATGCCAAGGGCTGTTTTTGTCAAGCGCGGCCAGAAGAATAGAGCCTCGCGGCGAATTGACAGGTGGCATGTGGTATGCCAAAAACAAACAACTTCAGAACGCGGTGAAAGCTGGGTATGCCAGCTGAGCAAAACGCGTCACAGGAAGTACCGGGATGAACACGCCAACAACCTCGACCAAACGCCCGCAAAAGATCTCAACGGATGCGCTTTTCTCGCGCATCCAGGTCGAGGATTCGTTCAAGGCCAAGGCCTACGCCGCCTTGAAAGAGGCCATCCTGAAAATGGACCTCTACGGCAATCCCGAGCCGATCATGCTCGACGAGCGCGAGCTTTCCGACAGGCTAGGCGTCAGCCGCACCCCGGTGCGCGAAGCCGTCGCGATGCTCGAGCAGGACGGTTTCCTGCGCACGGTGCCGCGGCGCGGCATCCTCGTCGTCAAGAAAAACAAGCGCGAAATCATCGAGATGATCGAGGCCTGGGCGGCGCTCGAGAGCATGGCGGCGCGCTTGATCACAACGGTCGCGAACGACGCCGACATCAAGAGCCTTCGGCCGATGTTCGCCGACTTCGACGAAACGCATCGGCCTGACCAGCATCTCAGCGATTACTCCTCGGCGAACATCGCTTTCCATCAGGCGATCATCCGCCTGAGCGGCTCGGCTGTATTGGCCGGCATGACCGATCACATCCTTCTGCATGTCCGCGGCATCCGCCAGTTGACGATCGGCCGGGACAATCGCGCCCAGCGCTCGATCCAGGATCATCTCGGCATCATCGCCGCGCTCGAGCGGCGCGACACCGAGTTGGCGGAGCGGCTGTCGCGCGAACACACGCTGCGCCTCGCGGCCTATGTCGATGAACACGGGGACGAAATCTTTGGTTGAGGCCGCTGCGCGTTAGTTTCGCGCGCGAAGAAATAAAATCGGGAGGAAAGCGGGATGTCCGCATTAGCAAAACGCGTTGATCCAGTTGAGCACGAAGCCGAACAGCGCGAGCTGACGGACGGCTTTCATCTCGTCATCGATGCGTTGAAGCTGAACGGCATCAAGACGATCTACAACGTTCCCGGAATCCCGATCACCGATCTCGGCCGGATGATGCAGGCCGAAGGGCTGCGGGTCATTTCGTTCCGGCACGAGCAGCACGCCGGTTATGCGGCCTCGATCGCCGGCTATCTGACGAAGAAACCGGGAGTTTGCCTCACCGTCTCCGCGCCAGGGTTCCTAAACGGCCTCACCGCGCTCGCGCATGCGACGACCAACTGCTTCCCGATGATCCTGATTTCGGGTTCGTCGGAGCGCGAAGTCGTCGACCTGCAGCAGGGCGACTACGAGGAGATGGATCAGCTCGCCATTGCGAAGACGATGTGCAAGGCGGCTTTTCGCGTGCTGCACGCCGCTGATATCGGCATCGGTATCGCTCGCGCCATTCGCGCGGCTTTGTCCGGGCGCCCTGGCGGCGTCTATCTTGATCTGCCGGCAAAGCTGTTTGGCCAGGTGATGGATGCTCAAGCCGGCGAGAAGTCACTCGTCAAAGTGATCGATGCGGCGCCGGCGCAGATTCCTGCTCCGGAGGCGGTGAATCGCGCGCTCGCGATTTTGAAAAGCGCCAAGAAGCCGCTGATCATCCTCGGCAAAGGCGCAGCCTACGCGCAAGCGGACGAACAAATTCGCACTCTCATCGAGAAGAGCGGCATCCCGTTCCTGCCGATGAGCAT
>JAFAVH010000081.1 GCA_019242655.1 Methylobacteriaceae bacterium | reverse complement strand
TCTCACCGGAGCGCACTTTTGCAGTATGGCCGAGCGGTATATTCTCCTCCCGAATTGGCCTTCAGGCAGAAGCCGCGAATCATTCAGCTTGTTCCAGGATTTGCTGTGGAACGAGCATTGCTTCACGGCAACGCCCGCCCCATGTCTCGCCCTGCACCTTTGCCGCGATCCCCAATGGCCCGGGAAAGCTCATGTTCGATGCCTTGAAGAATTTCCTTGCCGAGATCGGCAGCGCCGGTCCCGCGCCGGAGCGCAGCTTCGACGAAGCGGACTATCGGCTCGCGGCGGCGGCGCTACTTATCCACGTCGCCAATGCGGATGGGCACGTGGACGAAGCGGAGCGCGTGCGGCTGCAGGCGATCGTCGAGGCGCGGTTCGCGCTCGATCCTGAGACCGCGCGCCGCTTGATCGCCGCGGCGGAAGAGAGCGAACGCGAAGCCGTCGACCTCTATCACTTTACCGCCACTCTGAAGCGGACGCTCGACGAAGCCGGCCGGCGGCAGGTGGTGGAGCTGCTCTGGGACATGGCCTATGCCGATGGTGAGGTGCATGAGCTTGAAGAGAATATTGTCTGGCGTGTCGCCGAGCTTTTGGGCGTCCCATCCCGCGAGCGCATGCAGCTGAAGCACCGCGCCGAGGCGACCGGTGGCGAAGTCGAAGCGGTTCAGCCAGGACCTTGGTCGGCAGCTGGGAGCACGCCATGAGCGACACGCAAACGGGTACACGCCGCGTTGCCATCATCACCGGCGCCTCTGATGGGATCGGCGCCGAACTCGCGCGCCTCATGGCAAAGAAAGACCACGACCTGGCGCTTGTGGCGCGCCGGCGCGAGCGGCTCGACGCGCTGGCGCGCGAAGTCGCCGGGGCGGGCCGGCCATCGCCGCTCGTCATCCCGCTCGATCTCGCCGCGGCCAACGCTCCGGATGCGCTCGCGCAGGCGCTGCGCGACGCGGGCGCCGAGCCGCAAATCCTCGTCAACAATGCCGGTTTCGGGCTGCAGGGGCAGGTCGCAGAGCTCGATCCAGCCGAGCAGCTCAAGATGATCGACCTCAACGTTCGCGCGCTGACGGCGCTGACGCTCAAATTCCTGCCGGAGCTCATCGCCGCGCGTGGGCGAATCCTCAATGTCGCGTCGGTTGCCGCCTTCCTGCCGGGTCCCGGCATGGCGGTCTATTACGCGACGAAAGCCTATGTGCTCTCGTTCAGTGAGGCGTTGTCGCAGGAGCTTTCGGGAAAGGGCGTCTCCGTGACCGCTCTCTGTCCCGGTCCCGTCCCGACCGGCTTCCAAGCTGCCGCCGGCATGACCGCGAATTTGACCGGGCTCATGAAGATGGCGGAGACGAGCCCGCAGGCCGTTGCCGACGCCGCCTATCGCGGCATGATGTCGGGCCGCCGCGTCGTGATGCCGAGCTTGGCCGATTGGATGAGCGCCAGCGCCGCGGCACTGACGCCGCGAAGCTTGCTCCTCCCGATGATCGGGCGGGTGCAAGGCGCGCGTTAGGCTCTGTTCCGCCACGCGTTTGCCGCGCTTGTGCTGAGAATCCAGCTGATTCATATTGCGTTGGCGCTTTAATTGCTAAGCTCGCCGCGCATTTTCCGAGAGGTTCTCGAGATCGCCTTGGCCGGTCCTGACGCACACAAATCGAACGGTCGCGCGCCGCGCGTCCTCATCATCCTGCATCAGGAACATTCCAATCCTGGCCGTGTCGGCCGACTTTTGAAAAATCGTGGCGCCGAGCTCGATATACGCCGCCCCAGTTTAGGCGACCAACTGCCGAAGACGCTGAAAGATCATGCCGGCGCGATCATCTTCGGCGGCCCGATGAGCGCCAATGACGAGCATGATTGGCTGAAGGCCGAAATCGATTGGATCGGTGTGCCGCTCAAGGAGAAGAAGCCCTTCTTGGGGCTCTGTCTCGGAGCGCAGATGCTTGCCCGCCACATGGGCGAGCGCGTTTACATGCACCCCGACGGCAAAGTCGAGATCGGCTATCATCCGATCCTACCGACGGCGGACGGCCATCGCCTTTGCGGCTGCTCGTTTCCCGAGCGGGTTTATCAGTGGCACAAGGAGGGGTTCGACCTGCCGCGCGGCGCGACGCTGCTCGCCGAAGGCGACGTGTTCGAGGTGCAGGCGATCTGCGTCGGCGACAGCGCCTTCGGGTTCCAGTTCCACCCGGAAGTCACCTACGCGATGATGTGCCGATGGACGGTGCGCGGTCACGACCGCATGACACTCCCAGGCGCTTTCCCGCGGCACCAGCATTTGCGCGATTGGTTCAGTTACGACCCCGCTGTGGCGCGCTGGCTCGATTGCTTTTTGACGGACTGGATCGCAGGGAAGGCGGTCAGCGGCGCGAACCTTCATTGTGAGATATCAGGCAGACGCCAGGCGCAAGCTGAGACGCTGCCCGTCGTGTCCGCGAGGCCGAATGCTCTTCAGCAGGCGGAGGCTTAGTAGCGCAGCGGCGGTGGTTCCGTCGCGTAGTGCGCATTGGGATCCGGCCCGTACTGATTGGGTCCATACGTTCCCTCGCTGCACAAAAGCACCAAAAGCCAGATACTGCCGAGCACCGGAACGAGGCTGATCAAGAGCCACCAGCCGCTGCGACCGATGTCGTGCAGACGGCGCACGAGCACCGCAAGACCGGGGATGAAGTTCGCAAGATAGGCGATGGTGCTCACGGGCATAACCGTCATTTGCCCCGACCAGAACATGTTGTAGTCGATCGCGAAACACACCGCATAAATGATCGTGAAGACAAGAACGAAGAGCCAGTATTCGGAGCGGCTCGCGCGCCCGGAAAAATCCGCGTAATGGCGCATGCAGTAGGCGTAGGCATTCATCTGGCAGCTCCCCAGGCTGGAGCTTCCTTTTATGCGGCTGTCGCGTCAACGAACTTGTGACGTGACACACAGAATAGATCGGAACGTCGTTACTACGCCCGCTCGCGCAATTCGCGCCGGATCACCTTGCCGGTTGTGGTCAGCGGCAAGCTCTCGACGAAGGCGACTTCGCGCGGATATTCGTGCGCGGCAAGCCGCGTGCGAACGAAATGCTGGATGTCGGCCGCGAGCGCATCCGACGGCGCGTGTCCGGGCCGCAGAACGATGAAGGCTTTGACGATCTCCGTTCGCACCGGATCGGGCTTGCCGATTGCCGCGGCGATGGCGACGGCGGGATGGCGGATGAGGCAATCCTCGATCTCGCCCGGGCCAATGCGATAGCCGGCAGACGTGATGACGTCGTCGTCGCGACCGACGAAACGAACGTACCCGTCATCGTCGACCATGCCCTGATCGCCGGTCGTCATCCAATCGCCGATGAATTTCTCGCGCGTCGCCTCCGGCTTGTTCCAATATTGCAAGAACATTACCGGGTCCGGCCGCTTCACCGCGATCTGGCCGAGTTCATCGGTTTCGCAAAGCGTCCCGTCATCGCGGATCACTGCAACGTTGTGCCCCGGGATTGCGCGGCCGATCGCGCCGGGCTTGCCGATACCGATCGCAGCGCAGGAGCCTAGCACCAGATTGCATTCCGTCTGGCCATAGAACTCGTTGATGGTGAGTCCGAGCTGCTCGCGGCCCCAGGCATATGTCTCGGCGCCGAGCGACTCCCCACCGGACGCAAGCGTGCGCAGATTGAGATTAAAACGACCGCGCGGATTGTCGACGGCGCGCAACATGCGCAACGCGGTTGGCGGAATGAAGGTGTTGCGTACGTTCAAATCTGCCATCAGCGCGAACGCCGCGTCAGGATCGAATTTCTCGAACGAGCGAGCGACGATCGGGATGCCGAAATGCAGGCAGGGCAGGAGACTGTTGAGCAGTCCGCCGGCCCAGGCCCAATCCGCCGGCGTCCAGAAGCGGTCGCCGGGTTGCGGCAAGAATTCGTGGGGAAACTCAACGCCGGGCAGATGGCCGAGCACGACCCGATGACCGTGCAATGCGCCCTTCGCCGGACCGGTCGTGCCTGACGTATAAATCATCAGGCCGGGATCGTCGGGGCTTGTGTCGGCGGGCGTGAAATGCGCCGCGGCGGTCGCGAGGGCGTCGTCATAATTCTCTGCACCGCTTGCAGCGCCGTCGGTGCAGAACATACATTGCAAGTCAGGCAAATCGTCACGAATCCCCGCGACTTTTGTTGCGCCAGCTGCATTCGTCACGAGCGCTTTCACGCCAGCATCGCGTAGGCGGTATTCCAGCGCATCGACGCCGAACAAGGCGGCGAGCGGCACAGCGATCGCGCCCATTTTGTAGATGGCGATATGCGCGACAGCCGTCTGATGCATCTGCGACAATAGAACAGCGACCCTATCGCCGCGCGTCACCCCGCGTGCTGCGAGCGCATTGGCAAGGCGGTTCGACCTCTCGCGCAGTTCGCCGTATGTGGCCGGCTTGACGTCGCCATGCGCATTCACTTCAAGAATGGCGGCCTGATTAGGGCTACGATCCGCCCAGCGATCGCAGACATCGACGCCGATATTGTAACGCGGCGGAATATTCCAGCGGAACTCGCGGATAAGCCGATCATACTCTCGGATGTCGGGCAGCATTCTGAACCTTTAGACCACTTTTAGGCACATATCATCCGCGGCCCACATTGACCGGGGCATATTCGCGTCTCACGTCGTCGAGAAAGTCGCGGATAGCCGTAGGTGATCGCAAATGGTGAACCCGCTTTGAGTGACGAGAGGCATGTCGATATAGATGAGCGTGTCGGCTTTCGAGAAGCGCTCCCACGCGGACGAAAGGCAGCCGAAGCCGTCGATGATCCATTCGTCTTCGGACAGCAGTTGCGTATGCGTCTCAAGATAGTCTTGATGCTGAACCGGCTCGCCCCCGGCTCCGAATTGGATGAGGTCCAGCGGATACAAAGGCAGCCGCGTGACCTCGGCCAAGCGCCTGGCAAGTGTTGATTTTCCGCCGCCTGTATTGCCGAAGATCGCAACTCTTTTCATTGATGGACCGCCGTGCGATGCGGGTGCTAGGACTGGGGCTCGCATCCCGAGGCACCGCTCGATGGGCACTTTGAAAATCTACGGCACTATTCGCTCGCGCGCCAATCGCGTCATCTGGATGGCGGAAGAGCTTGGCATTCCCTACGAGTCGATTTCCGTCGATCTCGCCGCGCCGCGCGATCCGGCCTTTCTTAAGGTCAATCCGAACGGCCGCTTGCCGGCGATCGACGACGACGGTTTTTACCTCTTCGAGTCCATGGCGATCAATCTTTATCTCGCCAAGAAGCATGGCGGCGCGCTGGCGCCGCGCAATGCGCACGAAGACGCGAAGATGATTCAATGGTCATTCTGGGCGGTGACGGAGCTTGAGAAAGCAGGGCTCGATTACCTCATGCACACCATGTTTTTGCCGGCGGAAAAGCGCGATGCGAGCATTCCGCCGAAAGCGTTGGAAACGCTGAAGCGTCCGATCGCGGTCTTGGAGCAAGCGCTCGGATCGAGCGCGTATCTCGTCGGGGATCGGTTCACGGTCGCCGACCTCAACGTCGGCTGTTTCGTCGCCTATCTCGCGTCCGCGCGCGATTTTCTTTCCCAATATCCAAACGTCGGGAAATTCGTCGCTGCCATTGCTGCACGGCCTGCCTTCAAGAAAGCGATGCCGCCGCGTGGCTAGAACTCCTGCGAGCACCTTGCGAGGCGGCGGCATTGACGCTGCGGAGATCGCGCAGTTCGAGGAACTCGGCGAAGATTGGTGGGATCTCTCCGGTCCGATGCG
>JAFAVH010000430.1 GCA_019242655.1 Methylobacteriaceae bacterium | reverse complement strand
GCTTCCTGCCGGGCCTTTAGCTGCCGGACCAGGACCGAGGGATCGCTGCAATTGAGAACGCGGTGACTCGCCGAGCTTTCCTTCACGCGGTAAATCCCAATCAAAACGCGCCTGCGATGCCGTCGGCTGTCGGGAGTGCGTGGTGGGAGTGGCACGACCGTCGCGTTAGACAGCACCCGGTAAAGTCGATAGCCTCTTTCGCGCGCGCGGGGCGATTACATGAACGTCGCGGATTGGTTGGGTCAGGTCGGATTGCCGCAATACGCGAAAGTGTTTGCGGACAACGAGATCGATTCCGAAGTTCTTCAGCAGCTCACTGCCGACGATCTCAAGGAACTCGGAATCGGCCTTGTCGGCCACCGGCGTAAGCTGCTGACCGCAATCGAAAGCCTGCGCCCGCGCGCGGACGCAAATTCGCTGCCGAGTTTTGAGGGAAATCTCACGTCGGTCGACGGCGCGGCGTCGGCTTTACCAGAGCGCCGCCACCTGACCGTGCTCTTTTGCGAACTTGCCGGGTCGGCCGCTTTGGCGGCGAGGCTCGATCCCGAAGATTTGCGCGACATCATGGCGCGCTACCATGCCGTGGTCACCGAAACCGTCGCTTCGCTCAACGGCTTCGTCGCGCAATATCTTGGCGGCGGTGCGCTGATCTATTTCGGCTTTCCGGTTGCGCATGAGGACGATGCAGAACGCGCGGTCCGCGCTGCGCTCCTGCTTCGCGAGCGCGTTCAAGTCACGGAGTTCGAGGGCACGTCGCTGCAAGTGAGAGCCGGGCTCGCGACGGGACTTGTTGTCGCCGGCGATCGGGCCGAGGGGTCGAAAGCGGCGCATGAACAGCAGATTATGGGCGAAACACCCAATCGTGCCGCGCGGCTGCAAACGCTCGCGGAGGCGGGCGAGATCGTCATCGACGCCACAACGCGCAAGCTTGTCGGCCGGCTTTTCGATTTAGGTGCGCGCGAGGCAGCCGATCTCAAGGGCTTCGCGGCACCCGTCGAGTGCTGGAACGTTCTTGGCGCCTCTGCTGTCGAGAGCCGCTTCGAGGCGCTTCGCTCGCGCGAGACGCCGCTCATCGGCCGCGATGAGGAATTGGAACTGCTCGAGCGCCGGTGGCAGCAGATCAAGGCCGGAGTCGGACGCGTCGTGCTGATTTCGGGCGAGGCGGGATTGGGAAAGTCCCGGCTCATTTCCGCATTCGAGCAACGAATCAAAGACGAAGATGCGCTTGAACTGCGCTATTTCTGCTCTCCGCAGCATGCCAATACAGCGCTTCACCCGATCGCGGCACACCTGACGCGAGCGGCTAATTTTTCGCCCGCGGATACGCCGGAGCAGAAGCTCGCGAAATTGAGCGCGCTCGCGGCGCAGCCGGGCGATCTGCCATTCGTGGCGGATTTGCTTTCATTGCCCGCCGGCCCCGACGCACGTATCGATCAGCTCGCCCCGCAGGAAAAACGGCAGAAAACTATCGCGGCGCTTTTGGCCAGAATCGATCAACTCGCCGGCAAAAAGCCGCTGTTCATTCTGCTAGAGGACATGCACTGGGTCGATGCCACCACGCAAGAGGTGATCGATCTGCTCATATCGCGTGTTGAACGTAGACCGGTTTTGATTGTTCTCACGCATCGGCCGCAGTTCCGTCCTCCATGGATTGGGCACGCCAATGTCACGAGCATGTCGCTTAGCCGGTTGCGTTTGGAAGATCGCGCCGCTCTCGTGCGCTCTCTTGTCGGTAATGCCGGCCTCTCGAGCGAAACGATCGAAGAAATTGCCGAGCGCACGGATGGCATTCCGCTCTTCGCGGAAGAGCTGACTAAAGCGGTGATCGAATCGGGCGACATCGGATTATTGAGAGCTGCGCCCAATGCCGCCGATCACATTCCGGCCACTCTCCATGCATCGTTGACCGCGCGCCTCGATCATCTCGGCACGCAGGCGCGAGAAACGGTACAGATCGCTTCTGTCATAGGAAGAGAATTTTCGTATACGCTGCTGCGAAAACTGGCCGTTCAGAGCCGCGCTTTGCCCGAAGGCGTCATCGACGGGATGCTTGCGTCACTCAGCGAGTCTGGTCTTGTTGTCGCGCGCGGCACCCCACCCTTGTCGACATACATTTTCAAGCACGCTCTGGTTCATGACACGGCGCATTCGACCCTGCTCAGAGCGCAGCGGCAAAAGCTGCACGCTGCCCTCACAGCGATCCTTTTGACGGATGAAAACACGACACCTGAGCTTCTTGCTTATCACTTCGCCGAAGCGGGAGAGCCGGAAGAGGCAGCGCAGCAATATCTGAGAGCCGCGCGCCGGGCGAACGAGCAGAGCGCTGCCCGCGAAGCATTGCAAAATCTCGATCGCGCAGAGCAGTCGCTGCAGCAGCTACCGAAGTCCGATGCGCGCGAAACATTGCTGCTTGAGATCGAAGACGAAAGAATCGTCCCGACCTTGATGGTTACGGGATTCGGCAGCAAAGATGTGCGGGCCGTTATCGAACGCGCAGAAAGCCTCGCCGATCACCTCGATGCGGAAAAGCCGCTGTCGCTGTTATGGTATCGCTACATGGACTGTATGTCCCGCTCCGAACTCGAGACGGGATTGTCCTTGGGTCTGGACTTTTCCCGCCGTGCCGACGGAGATCTGACCATCATCAGCGATCGTCTGCTCGGCAATTGCTATCTGTGTCTCGGTCGATTGCGTGAAGCGCTTCCACATTTCGAAGCCGTTATCGCCGCAGATCCCGCGCGTTCGGCTCGGCTCAGGTTCACGTATGTTTATGACTCGCGGGCATTCGCGTTCATAAACATGGCTTTGACATTGTTGTTGATGGGATATCCCGACCAAGC
>JAFAVH010000184.1 GCA_019242655.1 Methylobacteriaceae bacterium | reverse complement strand
GATAATCGCTGGTCGATGGCGATCTGGGCGCGCAACCCGGACGACGGCAAGGTGAAGTGGATCTATCAGATGACGCCCCACGATGAGTGGGACTTCGACGGCGTCAACGAGATGGTTCTCTCGGATCAGAACGTCGGCGGCCAGGCGCGCAAGCTGCTGACCCATTTCGACCGTAATGGTTTCGGCTACACGCTCGATCGTACCAACGGCGAACTCCTCGTCGCCGAGAAATTCGATCCAGCCGTGAACTGGGCAACCAAGGTCGACATGGATAAGAACTCCAAGACCTATGGCCGGCCGCAGGTCGTCGACAAATACTCGACCGATCACAACGGCACGGACGTAAATTCAAAGGGCATTTGCCCGGCGGCGCTCGGCACCAAGGACGAGCAACCGGCGGCTTATTCACCCGATACGCAGCTCTTCTACGTGCCGACCAACCATGTCTGCATGGATTACGAGCCGTTCAAGGTGAGTTACACGGCAGGTCAGCCCTATGTCGGCGCGACGCTGTCCATGTATCCGCCTCCGGGCGAGAGCAATATGGGCAACTTCATCGCGTGGGACGGCAAGACCGGTAAGATCGTCTGGTCCAACAAGGAGCAGTTCTCGGTCTGGTCGGGTGCATTGGCGACGAGCAGCGGGCTCGTCTTCTACGGCACGCTCGAAGGTTATCTGAAGGCTGTCGATGCCAAGACGGGTAAGGAACTCTACAAGTTCAAGACGCCGTCCGGCATCATCGGCAACGTGATGACCTACGAGCACGGCGGCAAGCAGTACGTCGCGATCCTCTCCGGCGTCGGCGGTTGGGCAGGCATCGGCCTTGCGGCCGGTCTCACCAATCCGACCGACGGTCTCGGTGCGGGCGGCGGCTATACCGAGCTATCGAACTACACGGCACTCGGTGGCCAGCTGACAGTATTCGGCCTCGCGGGGCAGTGATCGTCAGACAAGCCTGAGTGAATACGCCCGGCGCGGAGCAAAGCTTCTCGCCGGGCGTTCTCGTAGAAGAAGAAATTCAAAAGGAAATGCCTGATGCGGAATGTTGTCTGCGGGGTTCTGCTCGCCTGTGGCGTTCTTGCCGTCCCAATCGCCATGGCCGCGGACGGAGCCGGCGATTCGAAAGCCGTCAAGAGTGACGACGGCAAATACATGGATGCCAAGGGTGCGCCGACCTACAATGTCGGTCCGGACAAAACCGTCGACTGGTACACCTATTCGGGTTTCCGCCGCTATCACTCCGAATGCCATGTGTGCCACGGCCCCGATGGCGAAGGATCGAGTTACGCGCCGGCGCTTTCAAATTCGCTGAAGACGCTGAGCTACGAAGAATTCTACGGCATCGTCGTAGGCGGCCGGCAAAATACCAGCGCCGGCAAGGAGAACGTCATGCCGGCATTCGCCGACAACAAAAACGTCATGTGCTACATCGATGACATCTACGTTTATCTGCGTGCCCGCGCCAACGATGCGGTGCCGCGCGGACGGCCGGCCAAGCGCGAGGATAAGCCGGCCGGCTTCGACAAAGCCGAGGAAAACTGCATGAAGGCGAGCTGACGCCCGGGTTTTACATGAAAATTGTGAGCATCACGCACGCGGCCGCTATCGCCCTTTGCGCAGGCTTCTGCCTGCTCACAAGAACAGCATTCGCGCAGAATGAGGCCGGGCCCGATCTTTCGATCGAGCTCGTCGACCCGAAGGTTTTGCGCGTCTGCGCCGATCCGCGCAATCTGCCGTTTTCGAACGAAGCCGGCGAGGGTTTCGAGAACAAGCTTGCCGAGATGCTGGCGCAGAAGCTCGGCAAGAGCCTCGCCTATACATATTATCCAAGCGCCACCGGCTTCATCCGCAACACCTTGAACGCGCACAAATGCGACGTGGTGATGGGTTATCCGCAAGGCGACGATTTCGTCCAGCCGACCAATCCATATTACCGCACCGCGTATATCCTTGTCGCGCGTAAAGACGCCGGTCTTGCCGGACTCGATTCGTTGGAAGACCCGCGGCTGCGCGGCAAGAAGATCGGCATCATTGCCGGTACGCCGCCGGCAACAAATCTTGCGGTCAATGGTCTTCTACCCTCGATCCATTCCTATCCGCTCGTCATTGACACGCGGTTCGATTCGTCGACGGACAAGATGTTCCAGGATCTGCAAACCGGCAACATCGACATCGCGATCCTCTGGGGTCCGATCGGCGGCTATTTCGTCAAGAACGCCAAGTCCGATCTCAACGCCAAATCCGATCTCGCTGTGATTCCACTCGTCCAGGAGAAAAGCGGTCCGCGCATGGCCTACCGCATCGGCATGGGCGTGCGCCATTCGGACCAGAACTGGAAGCGCGAACTCAACCGCTTCATCGCTGAAAATCAAAACGCAATTAACCGCCTTCTCGCAAATTACGGCGTGCCGCTGCTCGACGAACAGGACAAGCCGATCCGGGCGGAGCCGTGAGCCCACGCTTGGCTGCGCGAGCGGTCGCGCGCGCCATTGCGCTGACCGCTATTTTGACAAACGCCGCACCGGCGCAGGACATGAAGCTCCCGCCCGAGCCCACCGGCTACCGCCTCGAAGATTACCGTGCGCCAACACCCGCCACCTTGTCAGGCGCGCGCGTCGTCACGACGGCGGAAGCGCACGCGCTCTGGACCAGCAAGGCGGCCGCATTCGTCGACGTGCTGCCGCAAGCGCCGCGTCCCGCCAATCTGCCCGACAACGTGCTGTGGCGCGACAAGCCGCGTTTCGACATTCCGGGCAGCATCTGGTTGCCGGATACGGGCTACGGTGCGCTCGCGCCCGAGGTCGAGCACTACTTTCTTGACGGATTGGCGCGCGCAAGCGGCGACAAGACGCGGGCGCTCCTGTTCTATTGCCAGCGCGATTGCTGGATGTCGTGGAACGCCGCAAAGCGCGCGCTGCAAGCGGGATACATCAATGTGATCTGGTATCCCGAGGGGACAGAAGGCTGGTCTGACGCGCAATATCCGTTCGAGGAGCGCCGTCCCGAACCGCGCGGATGACCCGTCAGCTCATCGCGGCCGCGATCGTGCGTGCCAATGCGCCAAGCCGCTGTTCGATCAGGACCGGCGTTTCGCAGACATAAGTGAGCGCACGTCGCCTGTCCTCGAAGACGCGCGTATCCCATTGCACGCGATTTGAGAGATCCGCGACCTTCTGCTCATTGGCCGTCGTCTCCGATTGTGCGGCATTGAGCGCTTCGATCTCGGATTTGACCCGCTCGGCCATATCCTTCTGCTTTCGTCCATAGCGTTCGAGTCCGGCGATCACTGAATCGCGTTCGTTGTTCAGACGGTCGAAGATGCCAGCCATAAGCATTGCGAGTCTCGCGTTCTTCTCTTCCTGGCTTAGACGTTTGGCGTAATCGGCGATTGCCGATTGCGCTTGGTCGAGCGGCGTGCGCCGCTCGGACGCATGCGTCACCAGCGCAGACAATTCGGGCTCGGCCCGCCAATTCTGCGCCGCAATGTCGAGCGGCGGCCCGGCCCAGACGCTGGCGAGCGCAATCGTTCCGACCTTTGCCTGGCGGCACGGCCAATCGCCTTGGTCGCGCCCGCGCGGCGCCTGCGCCGCGGCGCCGGCGAGGCTGGCGAGCAATGCGGCGGTGATGATCGTGTTGCGCAAACTCGCTCCATCGATATGGCACATCGGCCGGCGAAATTGCCTCGCCGCGAGCTGACCCTAAATTAGGGCAATGAGCGCGCGCCTTCTATTGCTTCTGTCGCTGCTCTTCGCCTCGCATGTCTTGGCCTCGCATGCCGCAGCGGAGCCGATGCGCGTCGCCATCTTTGATTTCGAGCTGATCGATACGTCGCTTGAAGGCGAAATGAAAGGCACGAGCGCTGAAGAGAAGGCCCGCCTCGCCAGGCTCGCGCCGGTGCTGCGCGAAAAATTGGCCGCCTCCGGCCAATATATCGTGGTGGACGCCGCCGGTGTCCTCGAGCGCGGCCATGCGCAAAATCTGCAGGCCTGCGGCGGCTGCGACGCCGTGCTCGCCCGGGAAGTCGACGCCGACGTCGCCCTCACCGGCACGGTGCAGAAAGTCTCGAACCTGATCCTCAATCTCAACATCTACTTGCGCGACGCCAAGGACGACCGGCTTCTGCAATCGATGAGCGCCGATTTCCGCGGCAATACGGACGAGTCCTGGTCGCGGGCTCTGAGTTATCTCATTCGCAACAAACTTCTCGCGGAGCCTGCGAAGCAATGAGGTTCGCGTTATAGCGCAGGCGGACAATCAGTCCGCTTGCTCCGGATTAACGCGCGTCACATGTCCCATCTTGCGGCCGTCGCGGATGTCCGCCTTGCCGTAGAGATGCAGGCACGCGCCGTCTTCCTGCAAAATCTCAGGCCAGCGGCGCGCCTCGTTGCCGATGAGGTTGTCCATGACGATGCGGCCGCGGCGCTCCGTCGAGCCGAGCGGCCAGCCGGCAATCGCACGCATATGCTGCTCGAACTGCGATGTGACCGCGCCGTCGATCGTCCAATGTCCAGAATTGTGCACGCGCGGCGCGATCTCGTTGACGATCAGCGCCTCGCCGTTCGTGCCGTCAATGAAGAACATTTCCACGGTAATCACACCGACATAATCGAGCGCATCGGCGATACACTTTGCGATTTCACGCGCGCGGTCGGCCGTCGCTGTTTTGATTCTTGCGGGCACTTCGGTCCGCGAGAGAATATGATTTGTATGTGAGTTCTCGCAGATGTCGTATGCGCGAAAGCTGCCGTCGCGGCCGCGCGCCCCGATCGCGGAAATCTCCCGCGTGAACGGTACGACGCTTTCGAGGATGCAGGGCACGCTCCCGAACGATGCGAATGCCGAAGCGCCGTTCGCCGCATCGCAGATCATCGCCTGACCCTTGCCGTCATAGCCGAAGCGCCGCGTCTTCAGGATGCCGGCGCCGCCGAATTTCCGCAGCGCCGGTTCGATCGCATCGGCTGAATCGATTACAGCTAAACCTGCCGTCGCCACCGAGAGATCGTTCAGGAAGCGCTTCTCGATCAAACGGTCCTGCGTCTTCTCCAACGCGAGCGGACCGGGATAAACCGGCCGCAGTCGAGCGAGAAATGACGCGGTCGCCGCCGGGATGTTCTCGAATTCGTAGGTGATCACGTCGACGGCGTCGGCGAAGCGCGTGAGCGCCGCCTCATCCTCGTAGGCCGCCACGGTTCCGGCGGCGGCGACATCGAAGGCCGGCTCGCCCGCATCCGGCGCATAGACGTGCGATTTCAATCCGAGCCGCGCGCCGGCAAGCGCCAGCATGCGCCCGAGCTGACCTGCGCCCAAAATGCCGATTGTCGCGCCGGGCGCGAGCCCCGCGTCAGGCGTCTTCACGCGGCTCCTCGGCAACCTTCTTCGTCTGCTCCGCGCGCCAGCGATCGAGGCGCGCCGCGATCGCCGGATCGTTGAGCGCGAGCACGGCGGCAGCGAGCAGCGCCGCATTGACCGCGCCCGACTTGCCGATCGCCAGAGTACCGACCGGCACGCCCGCCGGCATCTGCACGATCGAAAGAAGCGAATCCTGGCCGGAGAGCGCCTTCGTCTCGATCGGCACGCCGAACACCGGCAGCGGGGTCATTGAGGCGGTCATTCCTGGCAGATGCGCCGCCCCGCCGGCGCCGGCGATGACGACCTTGAAACCATTGTCGCGGGCCTTGTGGGCGAACTCGTAGAGCCGGTCGGGCGTGCGGTGCGCCGACACGATGCGCGATTCGAAGCCGATCTCGAGTGCGGCGAGCGTTTCAGCGGCATGACGCATCGTTGCCCAGTCCGACTGGCTCCCCATGATGATCGCGACCGGCTTGGTCATGCGCCCCTTTATACGGCAGGCCAGAAAAGAAGGCGCGGGTGTATAGGAATCCACCCCTCACAGGCAAGTCGACACGTTC
>JAFAVH010000165.1 GCA_019242655.1 Methylobacteriaceae bacterium | reverse complement strand
CAGATTGTCGGCCTTCTGCCGCGCGAGGCGATCGTCTGGCTGCTTGCCGCGACCGCGCTCGTCACAACGCCGGTTGCACGGCAATTCGCGGCGTTTGCCGCCGAATGCGCCGGGCGTCCTCGCAGCCCCTTCGCTCCCCGGCCGCATACCGCATGCGCAGGCGATCGCACTTTTCGCGCTCGCCGCCGCCTTCATCCAGGCAAGCCATGCGCTGCTCTATGTCTTCGCCAGCCTGCAATGGCGCGCCGAGGGGCTCGGCGACGGATATATCGGGTTCCTCTGGGCGGTCGGGGTCGCGACGGAAACCCTGTTTTTCCTGCTGCTTGGCCCGCGGCTTGGCGAATCGCACGCCTTTCTCCTGCTGCTCACCGGCGGCGGCGTAGCAATCTTCCGCTGGCTCTGCATGGCGGCGGAGCCGGGCGCCGCAGCGCTACTCGGTCTGCAGTTGCTGCATGCCGCGACCTACGGCGCAACCCAGCTCGGCGCGGTCTATCTCCTGTCGCAGCTTGCCGGCCCGGAACGGCGGGCGCAGGCGCAGGGCTGGCTCTCGGCCGCAGGCGCGCTGTCGCTGGCAACGGCAAGCCTGGCTTCGGGCTACTTCCAGGCCGAGTTCGGCCGCGGCGCGTATCTGTTCATGGCGGGCATCGCCGCGGCTGGGATTGGCCTCGCAAGCTTAGCCGCCTTGCGCCGTCGCAGAGGCAATGGCTGCACCTTGCGGGCGTGAACCGGCCACAATCTCTCCGAAACCGGCGTGTACGTCACGCATGAAAGCATTCGGGACCAGCTTCCATGTCGATCCGGACCTTACCGCCGCTGCGCATTTTGGCTGCCCTTGCGGCACTCGGTTTTGCCATTTCTCCTGGTCTTGCGCAGCAGGAGTTACGCGGGACCTCCGAGCCGCCGAAGGTTGCGAAGCCCGACAAGCCGGCGAAGAAAGTCGCGGCGAAACCCGAAAAGGGCGGCGATATTCCCGCGATCGGCGCACCGGCGATCAAGTCGAAGACCGCGAAAGAAGAGAAGCCGAAAGTGCAGCGCCCCTTCGGCGAGCTCGAGGGATGGTCGAGCGCAGCGGAGGCCGAGAAGAAGAAAATGCCGCCGCCCCCGCAAGATCAATCTTCGACCGGCTACAAAAAGCCGCCGATCGGCTTCGACAGCGGCGGTAATCTCGGCATGGGGATGAGCTTCTGACGACCGCCGCGCTTCCCCGCGAGCCTCGATTTACAAGCGAGGGCGCCAGCGATTCCGTGCGTCTTCGTCTCGACGGCGAATGGACGATCGCTGCGTCGCGCGCGCTTGAAAACGGCGCCGATCAGCTTGTTGCGGCCGGCGCCGAAGCGAAACGCGCGATTCTCGACTTCAGCCGCGTCGCCCGCATGGATACGGCGGGCGCCTGGCTGATCGATCGCGCACGCCAGACCCTCGCGGCGCGCGGCATTCAGACGGACGTAGAGCGATTGCGGCCCGAATACGAGATCCTCTTCAAGGAAGCGCGCTTTCACACATTCGACGCAGCAACGCGGCGGCGCGAAAATCCGTTTGTCGGTTTTCTCGCCGCGATCGGTGCATCGATCGACGGTGTCGGCCGCGATATTTATTCGAGCGTGGCGTTTCTCGGCGATGTGGTGGCAGCGTTTGGCGGCCTCATCGCGCGTCCGCGCGGTTTCCGCATCACGTCGCTTGTCTTTCACATCGAGCAATTTGCTCTGCGCAGCGTACCGATCATCGTCCTGATCAACTTCCTCGTCGGCGCGATCGTCGCGCAGCAGGGTCTATTTCAATTGCGCCAATTCGGCGCGCAGACATTCACCGTCAATCTGATCGGCATTCTCGTCCTGCGCGAAATGGCGGTACTCTTGACGTCGATCATGATTGCCGGGCGATCCGGCTCGGCGATCACCGCCGAACTCGGCTCGATGAAGATGCGCGAGGAAATGGATGCGCTGAAGGTGATGGGACTTTCGCCCATCGAAGTGCTGATCCTGCCGCGATTGCTCGCATTGATCATAAGCCTGCCGCTCTTGACGTTCCTTGCCGATATCGCGGCTTTGGCCGGCGGGCTTTGTGTTGCCTGGGCTTACGGCGGCATCAGCCCGGAAGCTTTTCTTGCACGCCTGCAAACGTCGATCAGCCTAAGCACCTTCATGATCGGCATCGTCAAAGCCCCGTTCATGGCGCTGATCATCGGGCTTATCGCTTCGGTCGAGGGATTTGCCGTGCAAGGTTCGGCCGAGTCGCTCGGCCGCCAAGTCACGTCCTCCGTTGTGAAATCGATTTTCATGGTGATCGTCGTCGACGGCTTCTTCGCAATCTTCTTCGCCGGAATGCGTTTTTAGGGCCGCGATGGAAGACCTCGCAATCCTCGATCTCGCTGCGGCGCCGACGGCTTCCCCTAAAGTGCCAGCGGCGATTGCGCCGGCGGCACCGGAAGCGGTGATCCGCGTGCGCGATCTCGTCGTTGGCTTCGGCGACAAGCTCATCATGAACGGTCTCGACCTCGACATTTATCGCGGCGAGGTTTTGGGCTTCGTTGGCGGCTCCGGCACGGGCAAGTCGGTCTTGACGCGCACCATCCTCGGCCTCGTGCAAAAACGCTCCGGCAGGATCGAGACGTTCGGCGAGGATGCCAACGCGATGGGCGACCTGCAGCGCCGCGCCATCGAGCGCCGTTGGGGCGTCATGTTCCAGCAGGGCGCGCTGTTCTCCGGTCTCACGGTCAAGCAGAACATCCAGGTGCCGATGCGCGAATATCTGCGCCTGTCGCAGCCGCTGATGGACGAACTTGCGCAGCTCAAAATCCAGATGGTCGGGCTGAAACCGGACGCCGCCGACAAATTCCCGTCCGAGCTTTCCGGCGGCATGATCAAGCGCGCGGCTCTGGCGCGGGCGCTCGCCCTCGATCCCGAGCTCGTCTTCCTCGACGAGCCGACGTCCGGCCTCGACCCGATCGGCGCCGCCGATTTCGACGACCTGATCGCCACCCTGCAGAAGACGCTCGGCCTCACCGTCTTCATGGTGACCCACGATCTCGACAGCCTCTATTCGATCTGCGACCGCGTCGCCGCACTGGCGGAGGGCAAGGTCATCGCGCAAGGGCCGATCGAGACCCTGGCCAAGGCCGATCACCCCTGGCTCAAAGCCTATTTCCAGGGCAAGCGCGCCCGCCGGATGCAGCCGCCGCAGCGCCCGCGGCTGCCGTGATGCGAACAGATTTGTAGGCGACGAAACGATCCATGGAGACTCGGGCAAATCACGCCATGATCGGCGCGTTCACGTTGGCGGTCGTCGCGGCCGCCTTCGCGTTCGTTTTCTGGTTCAACGGCGCCAACAAGTCGGCGGGCCATTCTTATTACGCGATCGTCTTTCCGGGCTCGGTCTCGGGCCTCACCCGCGGCAGCACCGTGCTGTTCAACGGCCTGCGCGTCGGCGAGGTGTCGAAGCTCGAACTTGCGCCCGACAATCCCTCCAACGTGATGGTGTCGATCGACATCGACGCGCGCACCCCGATGCGCAAGGACACGCTGGCGCGCCTCGAATATAGCGGCATTACCGGCGTCGCTTCGATCGGGCTCACCGGCGGCAGCAACAATGCCGAGCGCCTGCCGAGTGGGCAGAACGGCAATGTCGCCGTGATCCAGGGCGACCGTTCCGACTTCGCCAACCTGATTAACACGGGAACGCGAATTGCGGCGCGCGCCGACGACGTGCTCGACAAGGTCAATCGGGCGATCGACGCCAATGTCGGCGCGGTCAATAGCACGCTGAAGAACGTCGAAGTGTTTTCCAAGGCGCTTGCCGACAATGCCGACGGCGTGCGCGAATTCCTCGCCGCGACCGCCGATGTCGGCAAGGCGATCAAGCCGCTCGCGGCGAAACTCGAGACGTTGACGACGGACGCCGATGGAATCGTGAAGGCTGTCGATCCTGAGAAGGTCAAACTGATCGTCGCGCAGGTGAGCGAGATTTCGACGAAGCTCAATGCCGTCGCCGGCAAGCTCGATACGACCTTCACGAACCTCAACGGCTTTCTCGCGACCGACGACAACAAGGGCATGGTCGCGGAAATCTCGGACGCGGCGAAGTCGATCAAAAAGCTTGCCGACAATCTCGACATTCGCACGAAGGAAATCACCTCGGGTGTCGTGCGCTTTACCGGCAACGGCTTGAAGCAATACGAGCAGTTGGCGATCGACGCGCGTCAGACCGTCAGCGATGTCAGCCGCGTGTTCAAATCGCTCGAGCGCAATCCGCAGCAGCTGATCTTCGGCTCGAAGGAGCAGCCGCAACAGCCGGCACCTGCCGCGCCCGCGGGACGGCCCGCCCCGCCGGAGCGCGCCGCGGCGCGCTAATTACGGCTTCTCTGTTGTAGAAGAAGCGCCTGCAACACGTGCAGGCGCAATCTCGACGCCTACTCGAACCGCTCCGCCGCGTGGGCGAGCATCGTGTAGACCTTGCCCGTTTCCGAGGTGAGATAGCTCTTCGCCAACGGGCTTTGCGGATCTTCGCGGGTGACTTCCGTCAGTAGCCGCTCGAATTCCTGGATGTAGCGGTCGACCGTCTCGCGGAACACGCCGTCGGATTGGTAGCGGCGGCGTATCTCCTCGAAAGCCTGCTGGCCTTGCGCGGTATAGAGCTGGCGGCTGAAGACGTGGCGTTCGCCGCGCCGATAGCGGTCCCACAGCTCGACGACCGCATCGTGATCGAGCAGCCGCGCGATATCGAGCGACAACGCGTCGATCGAGTCGATGGCGCGGTTCGGCGCCTGACGATTCAGCGGCACCCTCGGTGGTGCGTCCTCATGCTCCTCGCGCGAAGCACGCGCCAGAAGATCGGTGAGCCAGGCGCCATGGTTGCGATCCTGGTTTTGTGCGGGTTGACGCTCCTCGACGCGGGCGATCTGCGGCGAACGCGTCGCCGGCGGACGCGGCCGCGTTTGCACCTCGCGCGGACCAAGCTCGGGAAGACGCGGGGGTTCGCTCGGGCGAGGCGCCTCGACGGCACGCGGCGCGGTCGGGCGCGGCGCCGGCGGATCCGGCGGACGCATCGGTGAAATCAGACTTGCGGGTTCGGAGACGTCGAAGGCCCGGCCCGAGCGCGCGACGATCTCGGTAAGCTCGTTGAGCGCCTTGATCTGCTCGGCGACGACGCGGCGCATCGTGCCCGCTTGTTCAGCGGTCTCGCGCGGCATTTCCAGCGCACCACGGCGCACCTCTTCGCGTGTCGAATCGAGCTCGCTGCGGATTTCCGCCGACACGCCGCGGATTTCCTCCGCTGCGGATTGGAAGCCTTCCCGTGCGCGGCCAAGCAGATCGGCCATTTCCTGGTTTGCCTGCTCGTAGGCCGCGCGCAACGCCGCGGCCGTGCGTTCGCGTTCCTTGCCGGCAGCGGCGCGTATCTCGCCGAAACGCCCCTCGACATCCTGCGTCGCCTGCTGCGCGGATTCGGCGAGGAATGTGCCGACGTCGCGGGCCCGCGCCTCAGCGTCGTGGAACGCATCCTGGATGAGGCCGCTGAACGCCTGCAGCACACTTTCAAAGTCGCTGCGCCTGCTCTCGATCTCGCCGAGCAGGACTTGAAGCGATTGATGACGCTGCGCCAACGTGCTGTCGAGAGCGGCCTGCGAGCGATCGAGCTCGGCCGTCGTATGCATCAGCGCTTCCGTATGCGAGCTGATCGAGCCCGTGAGCGCATCGGCGCCGCTGATCGTGCTGTTCGCAACCTCGCCAAGCTGCGCCACCTGCTCGGACACGTTCTCGATGGCGCGGCCGAATGCGCCTAGATTGGAGCCGAGGTTCGATTCGATCGCAGTAAGATTGTTGCTCGCCTGAGAGATGATCGACTGCAGCGATACATTCGTCTGGCCGAGCCGATCGAGCACGGCGCTCATTTCGCCCTTCAGCCGGTCATTTGCACCCATGAGCGCCGCGATGGAGCTGTTGGCGCTCGCGTCGATCGCCTCTTGCAACGCGACACTCGAGGCGCCGATCGCGGCCGCGAGGTCGTTGCGCCGCATGCTGAGATGCTCGACGATGGCCGCGCCGCGGCTCTCGATCGCGTTGGTGACGAGTTCGCCGACATCGGCGAGCTCTTTGGCGATTTCCTCGCCGCGCGACGAGATAAGTTCCGCGATAAGCGGCGCCTTGGTGTGGAAGAGGTCCTGCAGCTCGCTTGAGCGCGTAACCAGGAGGTCGTGCACCTCCTTGCCCTTCTCGCCGACCGCAACGTTCATCGCAAGAAGCCTGTCGCCGAGTGCGGAGCTGATCTCGCTGACACGGCTGTTGAGCGCGACGCCAAGATCTCCGGCGCGCGCGTGCAGCGTCGTGTCGAGCTCGTGCGCCGCGGCCCCTAAAGCAGCATGGATATCAGCCACGCGCGCGCCGATCGTGTCGACGACTTCGCGGCCGCGTTCGTCGATCTCGGTCGAGACGATGTCCAATCGCCCGACCACGCGCTCTTCAAAGAGAGCGATGCGATCGTCGAGCGTGTCGGCGATTTCGCTCGCGCGTCCGCCAAGCGTTTCGTTGATCTCGCCGGCCTTGGCGGCGAGTGTGTCGGCGACCGAGGTCGAACGTGCGACCAAGACGTCGTCGATCTCGCGCGCTTTGCTGTCGAGTGCGCGCGTGACCTCGCGTCCGCCCTCGCCGAGTACGCGGGCGATCTCGAGCGCGCGCGTCGCAAGCGCATCATTGAGCGTCTTCGCGCGGGTTTCGAGACCCGTGTCGATGCGCGAGATCAGTTCCTCGAGCTGCCGGGTGATTTCGGTCGTCTTGGTCGAGGCGCGTTCGTCGAACGCGTCGACATGGCCGCCGAGAATTGCGGCACTGTCCTGCGTCTGCTGTTCGAGCCTGTCGCTCAACGCGGCTCCATGCACGGTCACCGCCTGCTCGATCGCATCGAGATGACCGCCGATTTCGTTGGTGAAGCGCGTCGAATGTTCGGCGATACGCGCGGCGACATCGTCGCCCTGCGTGCGGAAGGTCGATTCGAAGGCGCCGAGCCGATCGTGGAGCGACGACGCCAAGCGGTCGCTATGTTCGCCGAGACGCTCGTCGATACGGATCGTGCTTTGCGCAACGGCCGCCTCGAACGCGGCGAGCCGGTCGTCCAAGGCGCCCGTTACATTTTCGGCGTGGTGACCGAGACGCTCGTCGATCTCGCCGGTGCGCTGCGCGACCGCATTTTCGAATGCCCCGAGCCGCTGATCCAGTGAGGCGGCGATGCGTTCGCTGTGCTGGTTGAGCCGTTCGTCGGCTTCGCCCACGCGCCGGCCTGCCGCTTCCTCGAACGTCGCAAGACGCTCGCCGAGCGCCCCACTGAGACGCTCGGAATGATGGCCGAGGCGCTCGTCCATCTGGCCGACATGCTGTGCAACGGTTTCCTCGATTGCGGCAACGCGCTCGGTCAGCGCGGCGGCAAGGCCGTCGGCCTGCTCGCTAAGACGTTCATGCGTTTCCGTGCCATGGCGCACAAGCGCCTCTTCGAATCCGCCAATCGTGCCGCTGACGCGTTCGGCATGCTGATCCAGACGCTGATCGATCTCATTGCCATGGGTGTGCAGGCGGTCTTCGAGCGCGCCCATTGCGCCGGTCAGGCGGTCGGCATGCGCGGCGATACGGCCATCGGAATCGTTGGCAGCGCGCGAAATGGCATCTTCGAAGGCGACGAGCCGGTCGCTGAGCACGCCGGACAGATGGTCGGCATGATGCTCGAGCCG
This sequence comes from Methylobacteriaceae bacterium, assembly GCA_019242655.1. Taxonomy (GTDB): domain Bacteria; phylum Pseudomonadota; class Alphaproteobacteria; order Rhizobiales; family Beijerinckiaceae; genus JAFASC01. The sequence goes on along the minus strand of JAFAVH010000165.1, from coordinate 7,642 downwards.
CTGGTCGGCCTGGCTGCCGTAATGCAGCATCGTTTCTTCGAACAGGCCGAGGCGCTCGGCCATCGCCGAATGGACGCGATCTGAATGCGTGCCGATGGCGACGATCGCTTCGCTCGCCGTCGTCGCGAAGCGATCCTGCAGGGCGCCCGTATGTTCGTCCATCGCAGCGACAGTGTGTTCCGCGGTCGAGGCGAAGGCTTGTTCGAGCGATTGCATGTGTGTTGCAAGAGCGCTTGCGGTCTGCTCCGCCGTCGCCGAGAACTGATCTTGCAAGCCGGCCGCGTTGGTCGCGAGCGCCGAGATCGTGTTTTCCGCGGTGGCCGAGAACTGCTCCTGCACGGCGGCAACGTTGCCTGCCAGCGCAGACACTGTCTGCTCCACCGTTCCGGTGAATTGCTCGTGCAGCGCACTTGAATGCGCCGCGAGCGCCGCGGCGGTTTCGGTCAGAGTGGTCGCGAGCCGCGTATGCACCGTATCGGCATGCGTCTCGAGATCGAGACGCAATTTCTCCTGCGCATCGGTAAGCAGGCTGCCGAGGCGGTCGCTCGATTGCGCGAACGCTTCATGCGCATGATTGACCGTATCGTGGACCCGGTCGCCAGTTTCCGTCAGGCGCGTCGCAATGTGATCGCCGTGATGCACGACGGCGTCGGTGAATTGCTGGCCGAGCACTTCGATGCGCTGCGTGACCTCGCTGCCATGCGACTCGAAATTCCCGAGAAGCGCTTCCGCGGTTGTGCGCAGCCGCGTATCGATCTCGGTGATGCGTTCGGCAAGCGTGTTCGCAATGCCGTCCCCGGCCGTTGTGACCTGCGTCGTCGCCGCTTCGCCGGTCTGGGCCAAGCGTTGCACAAGATCGCCGCCATGATCGGACAAGTTCTGCACGAGATCGGAGCCGGTCCGGTTCAGTGCAAAAACGATCTCCTCGCTCTTCGAGCCGAGCGTAGACGTCACGCGGCTGCCCGCCTCGCTCACCGTTTCGGCAAGCCGCACCGACGTTGTCGCGAGATCGCGCGACAGCGATTCATGCGCGCCCACGATTGCCGTGCGCACTTTCTCGGAATTGATGACGATTTCCTCGCGCTGCGTCGACAGTCCGTCGATCAAAGAGCGAATGCGCCGCTCGTTGTCCGAGTAGGAACGTTCGAGCGTGGAGACCTCCGAGCGCATCATCGTCTCGAGTTCGCTCGCCCGCGCGAGCGCACGTTCGATTCCGTCGCCGAGAGACGCGACTTCGCGGCGGATAGCCTGCGAGAGGGTCATCACCTGCTCGGTCGCCACCGACTCGGGCTCGGCAAGACGGATGGCGACTTCGGTCATCGAGCGTGCTGTGAGCCGCATCTCGTTGGCGCGACGCGCCATGAAAGCGGTCACGAACATGAAGACGATCGGGCCGAGGACGCCGAGGATCGTGAAACCGATTTCCGGGCGGCGGTAGAAGGGAACGCCGTCGGCCGGCGCAATGAGCTCGCGATGGGTCGAGATGAACTCCGCGGAAAGGGCCGCCCATGCGATCGAGAGGATCAGCGCAACGATGATCGGCGCGGGGCTCGGGCGGACCCGCATCGCCTGCAGAATGGCGCCGACCGACTGGCGATTTTCGTTGGCCGCCGGAACGGACGGCGTCAACGGCGCGGTCTCGCGGATCGCCGGACGCGGCGGCACGGCGGGCTGGTCGATGACGGACGCGAGCAGCGGCGCTTCGCCCAAAGGTTCGCTCGAATGCTCGTCGCCGTGCTCCGGCAGCGTCAAATCCGGTGCTGTCCAGTCATCGATCGGCGTCGTGCGGGCCTTCGGCAGCTGAACGCCATCGGCAAGGGCGGCGTCTTCCGCGTGCACCTCGGTGGCTTCCGCGGCATGGCCTTCGGCGGCAAGGTCTTCGGCGAGCTGGCCTTCGGCGGACTCTTCCTTGGCCGGTTGCTGCGCGTCGGCTTGTTCGAGGTTCAATGCCTCTTCGATAGCCGACAGTGCCGCTGCCGTTGGGTCCTGAGCCCGGTTCGGTCTGGCCATAGAACTGCCTCTTCACACTGTGCCCTCGTCCTAGACGAAGTCCGGACGAATGACGACGGCCTCCGTCCGCCTCGCGGGGCCGAAGTTAACCAAAGGTTACTGTACAGACGCGGAAGGCTGAAAGAAACAGCCGCGTTAAGTTCTCCCTGAAACGTCGTTAACGCCGCTTTTACCCTAACTGCCGAGACTTGAGCGGTCGCACGGGCGGAGGAGATATTGGCGAGCCAGGCTATGTTGCTTCGACCAGTCTCGCCGGCGCCAGCCGCTTCTGCGCGGGAGCCGGCCCGCGAAGGGCCCTGCCCGATCGACCTCATTCATCTTGCGCGTCAGACCCACGGCGACCGCGACCTCGAAATCGAGCTTCTCGGTCTGTTCCGCCGGCAAGCCGTGCAGATCATCGAGCGGCTGTCGGGCGATTTGCGAAGCAATCTGGCTGGCGACGACATTCCGTGGCGTGCCGACCTAGCGCACACATTGAAAGGCTCGGCGCGCGCCATCGGCGCCACGCGTGTCGCGATTAAAGCCGAGATCTATGAGGTCCAGGCGCGCGACGGAAAGCCCGACCTGAAGCCGGCGCTCGATGCTTTGAGAAGCGCCGTCGATGAGGCGTGCCGCGCCATCGGCGACCTGCTTCCGGGCTAGAAAGCGCAAGCCGCTATACCCTCTCGCCAAAGCTCATTCGAGGTCTTAAAGAGAGCCGCCGCTTGCCGCGGCCCACCCTCTTCGGAGCGCTTTCCTGGCATGGTCAAGATCACCTACGTCGATTCGCATGGGGCTTCGCGCGACGTCGAGGCGGAGGAAGGCTCGACCGTCATGGAATCGGCGATCCGCAATTCCGTCCCCGAAATCGTCGCCGAATGCGGCGGCGCCTGCGCCTGCGCGACCTGCCATGTCTATGTCGGCGAAGATTTCATGGACATTGTCGGCAAGCCCTCGCAGATGGAAGAGGACATGCTCGACTTCGCCTACGAGGTGAAGCCGAATTCCCGCCTCTCCTGTCAGATCAAGGTGCGGCCCGAACTCAACGGGCTGACCGTCACGACGCCGCCCCAGCAGGGCTGAGCCGCCCTATTCCGGGATAATAATAATGAGCGATGTGATCGAAACCGACGTACTGATCGTTGGCGCCGGGCCGGTCGGCCTCTTCGCCGTCTTCGAGCTCGGCCTTTTGGACATCCGCGCCCATCTCGTCGACATCCTGCCGAAAGCCGGCGGGCAGTGCTCCGAGCTCTATCCGGAAAAGCCGATCTACGACATTCCCGGTTTTCCGATCGTCACCGGCCAGGGCCTCGTCGAGAATCTCGAAAAGCAGATCGAGCCGTTTCATCCGACCTTCCATTTCGGCGAAATGGTCGAGAGCTTGACACAGAACGGCGCAGACGGGGCGCCGCGCTTCAAGGTGACGACGGACGGCGGCAAGACCTTTAACGTGAAGGCGGTCATGATCGCGGCGGGCGGCGGCTCCTTTCAGCCAAAGCGGCCGCCGATTGCCGGCATCGACGCCTATGAAGGCACGTCCGTCTTCTATGCCGTGCGCAAGATGGAGGAATATCGCGGCCGCAACGTCGTTATCGTCGGCGGTGGCGATTCCGCGCTCGACTGGACCTTGAACCTGCAGCCGCTCGCCAAGCGGCTGACTCTCGTCCATCGCCGCGACGACTTCCGCGCCGCACCGCACTCGGTCAACGCCATGCGCGAGCTTGTCGCCGCCGGCAAGATGGATCTCATCATCGGCCAGACGAGCAAACTTGGCGGTCAAGACGGCCAGCTCGCGAGCGTGACAGTCAAAGGCAATGACGGCAGCGAGAAAGAGATCGCCTGCGACCGGCTCATTCCATTCTTCGGATTGACGATGAAGCTCGGCCCCGTCGCCAATTGGGGCCTGAACCTCAACGAGAACCTGGTGCCGGTCGACACCGAAAAATTCGAGACGAACGTGCCGGGCATTTTTGCCGTCGGCGACATCAATCACTATCCCGGCAAGCTCAAACTGATCCTCTCCGGCTTCCACGAAGCCGCGCTCGCGGCGCAAAAAGTCCACCGCTACGTTTATCCCGACAAGAAGCTGACGTTCCAATACACGACGTCGTCGACGAGCTTGCAGAAGAAGCTCGGCGTGGCGTGAGCCTCGCCTCGTTGAACTTTCCCCGGCTTAAGCCAGTTCCGGTCTCACGAATTGTGGAGACGGCTTAAATGGGCACGAGAGTCGTCGCGCTTGCCGTTGCCGCGCTATGTTCCGGTGCCGGCACGGTCCAGGCGCAAACGCAAGCGGCCGCAGCCCCGCCGTCGAACTGCCCCATCACGCATGATCAGCTCGCAAATGCTTTGAAAGCTGCGGTGAAGCCCACCGGCGGCCCGAGCAATGGCGGCCTCGACAACAACGAGTGGGCCGCAATCGTCAATCGCGACGGCAAGGTCTGCGCCATCGCGTTCAGCGGCAGCAGTTGGAAGGACCAATGGCTCGGCAGCCGGCCAATCGCGGTCGAGAAGGCGAGCACGGCGCTTTCCTTCAGCCTCGACGGCATGGCGCTGTCGACAGCCAATCTCTATGCCGGCGCGCAGCCCGAAGGTTTTCTCTTCGGCATCGGCCGCACCAACCCGCCGAACAACGCCATCTACGAAGGCGATGCCGAGAAATTCGGCACCGATGCCGACCCGGTTCTCGGCCGCCGCATCGGCGGCCTCGTGACGTTCGGCGGCGGTCTCGCGCTTTATAATAATGCCGGCCTGATCGGCGGCCTCGGCGTCAGCGGCGATACGTCATGCGCCGATCACAACGTTGCCTGGCGCATGCGCCATGCGCTCAATCTCGATCACGCGCAGAAAGGCCCGGACAAGGATAAGAAGGACGCGATCATCTACGACATCGGCCTGACCGGCGCGAGCAAGTCGGGCTACGGCCACCCGAAATGCGCGGGCAAGGAGGCCGACATCGGCAATGAGATCGGCGCGACGGTGAGCGGCGGTTTGTTGAGGTAGGCCGCCTTTAATACGGCCGGCCGTACCAGCCCTTCGCGCCGTATCCGGGAGGACCGCCATATCCGGGATGGCCATAACCACCGCCGCCGCGATCGCAGACAAGCGTGCCGTTCAAATTCCCGGGTTCGCCAAGGCAGCCGCGCGTATCGATCGCGCTGCGATTGAGCGTCATCATCGCTGTGTAGCAGGTCGCAACAATGATCGGCCCGCGATAGGAGACGCTTGGGCAGGTCGCTTCCAGTCCGGCCTGAGCCGCGCCCGGCGCGCATGCAACAAAAGCCACGGCGGCCAGAGCCGCAATTTTATACCTCGACATCGGTTTTCTCCCCTCCCGAGCTTCGATCGACTCTGCTCCAAGAAAACTGACTGGACGCTGAATGTATGAAGATCGCGGCCTAAGCCCGCCCGCGAATCAGACTTCACGTCCGCGACTATCGCAGCGGGTTACCGCCCAACGCAAATATGCCGCCGAACACCACGACGATTGCTGCAAGGCCGCAGGCGAGCGCGGCGAGCGGCGCTCCCGGGCGCGCCTCTTGTTGATCCTCGTAATTGGCGCGCGGCTTCGATCCGCTAATCATCGCCTGGATGACCGGATCGCGCTTGATGAAACCGTAGAGCAGATTGACCGCGATGTGGATCGCGGCAAGGACAAGGATCACGTTGAACCAAGAGGCGTGAAACGACGACATACGATCGACGTCGGAATCTGAGATCGTTTTTGCGAGCGGCCCTTCAATGATCAGCCTGTCCTCGTCCGCAGAATAAAGCCCGGCAATCGCTTGCAGCGCGACCGCGATCAGGAGCGCGAAGATCATATAGGCGCCGGCCGGGTTGTGTCCGAGGAAGCGCCGCGCCCGACCCGCAATGAAGATGTCGCGCGCATAGACGAGCGCGCGCGACGGGCTTGCGGCGAAAGCTGCGAAGCGCGAGGTCGAGCCTCCGACAAAACCCCAGAGCAAGCGGAAAACGATCAGAACGAGGATCGCGTAGCCGTTCCACTTGTGCCAGGCCGGCATGCTGCCGCCGAACTTATTGCTGATCCACGCGTCGGCGACGAGGAGCACCAATCCCCATTTGAAGATCCGCGTCGGCAGGTCCCAGGCGAGGACTTTTTGGGATGAGCCACTTTTTAAAGCTTCGCGAACATTCATCTAGGAACGACGTAAGTCTCCGCAGCGGAAGATTACTGCTTCTTCGCGCGATAATCGTCGTGACAGGCCTTGCAGTCGCCGAGCTGTTTCGGAAATTCGCGCTTGAAGCTGGCCTCGTCGACGATGGCGGTCATGTTCGCCGCCGCATCCTGGCCGAGCTTGGCGTACAGCGACTCGAACCGCGTTTTGTCCTCCCAGATTTTCGGCAAAGCGGCGGTATCGCCGCCGGTCTTGGAATTATCGGGAAAAAGCGCCGGCAATTTCTTCGCGCCGTCGGAATAGGTCTTCAGCGCCGTCTGCACTTTGGCGAGGTCGAATTTTTCCTCGCCCTTCAGCATGGCGGCCGGCGCCTTCGTCGCGTCGCCGAAGCCTTTGAGGATCGCGCGGCGGGCGGCGATCGGATCGTTTTGTGCGTAGACGGCGGATGCAGCGACAAGCAGTGTAGCACCGGCAAGCAATTTGAGTTTCATTTGCGCTCCAACCCCTGATCCCTGCCGACCATCCCTCGTCGCACAAAGCGGCGAAAGCCGGGCAGACCGAAGCCATGTCGCCAAGGCCGCCCGCTTTATTCCGAGCGGACAGCCGCGCAGTCGGCCATTTTATTCGGGGTGCGGCTCGCAAGCGGGTTTGACCGTCTCTCCCGCCATTACTTTCTTCACGAATGGAAGCGAGTCCTTCAGCGAGGCATTGACCGTCTCGCCGTGATTGAGACCAGAATAGATATGCGCTTCGACAATTGTGCCCGCTTCGCAGGCATCTTTGACCAGCGACGCCTGATCTTCAGGCGCAACGTCTTTGTCCTCCGCGCCCGTGCCGATGAAAATCGGCTGTGCGAGTTTGAGCGTCGGATACGTGAAGGCGGGAAGCGCGGCGGCGCCCGCCTTGCGAAAATTCGGCAACGCCGTGGTCGCCGCAGTGAGCGAGGCGCTCGTCACACTGCCTTCGAGGTCGGCAATACATGCCGTGCGCGCAAGCTCAAACACCGGCAGTGCTTGCGCGCTGAACATATCGGACGCCTTGAGGCTGGTGTCGGTCTGCTGTAACGTCAAGCCGATGTACAACAGGTACGCCAATGTCGGATCGACCTTGTTCGGGTCTTTCGTCGACGGCCTGCTCAGCGTTTTCTGCGAGAGGTAGGGGACGCCTGTCGCGACAGTGCCGCGTATCTTGATTTCCGGCGCGTAGTCCGGTGCAAAGGCGGCTGTCGCAAACGCAGCGCCGCCGCCTTGCGACTGGCCAACGATAATGACGTTGTTGCTCGCACCGAGATCGCCGCCGATCGCGGCGCGAATGCTGTCGAGCACGCTATAGGCGGCCGGCCGCGTCATCAGATAAGGATGTGGTCCGGGCGTGCCGAGTCCCTGATAGTCGGTTGCAACGATGGCGTAGCCTTCAGAGAGCCACCGGTTCAGATACTGGATGTCGCGATACGAGCGGCCTCGCCATGACGGCGCGCAAATGTCGGCCATGCCGACGGTTCCATGCGCCCAAGCGACAAC
>JAFAVH010000069.1 GCA_019242655.1 Methylobacteriaceae bacterium | reverse complement strand
GCCGGCCCCTTCCGGTTGCTCCCCCAGTTTCGGCGGGCCGGGCTTGAACGGCTGCGCGAGATGGCGCGCGGCGATCAATTGCCCTGCCCCTGGCGGCCGTGTCGAATGGGTATTGCTGCACACCTCGTAGTGCCAATCGACGATGCTACCGCCGGCATCCAGAGCGGCACGCGCGCGGCCGATCATCGCCGGGCCGTACGGCTCCCATTGATGTTCCTGCTCGCGCATCAATTGCACGCGGACGGGCCGTCCCGGCAAAGCACGCGCGAGCAAAGCGGCGTCGCCGGCCGCATCGTCGGCGCCATTATGGCCGTAACAACCCGATCCTTCCATATGGATGCAGCGCACTTTGTCGTCCGGTAGACGCAACATTTCCGCGATCGCCTTGCGCAGCGGAAACATGCCTTGCGCGTGCGACCAGACGGTCAGCGCGTCGCCATCAAAGGACGCGACGGCGCAGGAAGGACCGATCGAGCCGTGCAGCTGATATGGACGGCGATAGACCGCTTCGAGCACACGCGCCGGCGTCGCCGATGGCGCGTGCTTGTCGGCGATGACGTGATCTTCGGCGGGTAGGCTTTCAATTGTCGCGTATATGTTGTTCTCGTCCGGCAGCTTTGTTGCAACCTCCCACCGCACCGCCGCGGCGAGTGCGCGCATGGCGACGATCGCCTGAAATTCACCCTCGGCGACGACGGCGAGAAAACTGCCGTCGCGCACGATCTTGACGACACCCGGGAGCTTTTCGACATTGCTTGTATCGACCGATTGTAGTCGCGCGTCGTAGCTCGGCGGCCGCACGATTCGCGCATGCACCGTGCCGGGTAACCGCAAATCCTGCACGTAGCTGACGCCGCCGGTTATCTTGCCCGGAATATCGACGCGCTGCATCGACTGGCCGATGACTTTCAGCGTATCAGCGGCTTTCAGCTTCGATGTCGGCTGCGCCTGCACGTGCAGAACGTCACCGGCAACGAGATCGCCGTAGAAGACGCGGCGATTGTCGAGTGCAATGACCGCACCGGCCTCCGCATGCAATTGATCCGCAGCGACGCCGAAGCGTTCCGCGGCAATGCCGATGAGAATTTCGCGCACTTGAGCCGCGGCGTTGCGGATCGCTGTGCCCGAATCCTGCATGGAATGGCTGCCGGAGGTGAAGCCTTCATTCGCGGTGCGCGCAGTATCGGCGGTGACGAGATGTATCCGGCGCGGATCGATCTCCAGCTCTTCCGCCGCGACCTGGATCAGTGCTGTCTTGATGCCCTGACCAAGCTCGCACTTGCCGGTGAAGACGGTAACAGCGCCGTCTGCATCGACGCGAATCCAGGAATCGAGCAGTGGCGCGTCTTTGAGGCTGCCGGGCAGTTTCGGTTTCGCCGCGGCGTTTTGCTGCTCCTGCCCACGCGATGATGTCGCTTGCAGCGAGAAGCTGACAACAAGTGCGCCGGCCAGAAGCTCCCGGCGCGACGGAGCGAAGACAGACGCGTTCATCACTCCTCCTCGGCTTCCTTCGTAGGAACGCTTGCGCTCGCTGCTTGCATGCCGGCCGCGGCACGCCTGATCGCGGCAAGGATGCGCATATGCGTCCCGCAGCGGCAGAGATTGACGCTCATATGCTCGCGGATCTGCGTTTCGCTGGGAGACTGGTTTACCGCCAATAGCGCATGCGCGCGCATGATCATGCCAGGGATGCAATAGCCGCATTGCGCTGCCTGCTCTTCGATGAAAGAGCGTTGCAGCGGACTCGGTGCATCCTCGGTCCCGAGCCCTTCGAGCGTGGTGACCTTGCGGCCCTGCAGGATGGAAATGGGCATCAGGCAGGAGAAAACCGCCTTGCCGTCGACGACGACTGTGCAGGCGCCGCATTGGCCGGTCCCGCAGCCGAATTTTGCGCCGTTAAGTTCGAGCGTGCCGCGCAACACGTAAAGCAACGGCGTGTTCGGCTCGTCCTCGATCTGATGCGCCCGGCCATTCACGTTGAGCGTGATCATGGGCCCGTCTCCCCGCGCCTGATGCGCGCAACGTCTTGTTCGACATCGGTCCATTGCGGCCCGCTTGTGAACCGCGCTCGCAAATAGGTGACGATCTCGGCGATTTGCGCATCGCTGAACGTGTCGGCGAAAGGCGGCATGATCGCGCCGACCGCCCCCTCCGGTGGATGAATTCCCTCTAGGATGACATGAATGACATTGCGCGGATCGGGTCCGTGAATGGACGTGTGCTGGCCAAGCGAGGCGACCGTAAAAGGCACGTGTCCACCCGTTTCATGACATGCCGCACATATCCCGGCATAAAGCTCCGCGCCCTGGGGATTGCTCTGCATCGCCTGCGCCTGCTTGTCCTCGACGCGCGCTTCGCTTTCCTCAGGTTTGGCCAAAGTCGATGCGATGTAAGCCGCGATTGCACGCACATCCTGCTCGGGCACGGTCGCAAGCGCTGCGACGACGGCTTTCATCGGCCCTTCTGCGCCGCCATGATCTTCATCCCAACTTCGCAGATAATTGAATAGGCTCTCTTCCGTCCAAGGCAGCGGCGAGGGCGACGTTCGGTTCAACGGCGGCGCCCACCAATCCTCCGCCTCGCCGCCATTGAAGCGCTGGGACGCGATTTCGGCGCCGAAGCGATCGCGCGGCGTGTGACACGCGCCGCAATGCGAGAGCGCTTCGGCAAGATAGACGCCGCGGTTCCACTCGGCGCCTTTGCTGTCGTCGCGCGCGACGTCATCCTTGTTCAGGTAAAGCAGTTTCCAGCCGGCGAGCAGCGGCCGCACGTCATACGGAAAAGCAACTTCGTTTGCCCGGTTAGGCGCATGCACGGGCTCGCGCGTCATCAGGAAAGCGTAGAGCGCCCTTAAGTCTTCTTCGGTCAGCTTGGTGAAATGATCATACGGGAAGGCCGGGTATAAATCACGCCCCGCGCGGCCGACGCCGTCGCGCATGGCGCG
>JAFAVH010000159.1 GCA_019242655.1 Methylobacteriaceae bacterium | reverse complement strand
CGCGGTATCCCCCTCCGCCGCTATTCCAACGATGCTGTGCATCGCTGGAACCTTGAGCGGCTCCGCCCAGACGTCCGAGGCGGTGTTGTCGTTGGTGACGACATCGCGCAGCATGCGCCCGTCGAAGCGGGCGGCGTCGGTGACCTTTCCGCGGCGGATGAAGCCGAAGCGCCGGCAGATCGCGATGCTGCTTTTGTACCCGAAGCTCGGGATCGCGATATCGATCCCGGTCTGCCGTCGGGCGTGGCCCTGGCCTTCGCGAACTTCAGCGTCCAGCGTGCATCAACATCCTTCTGCGCCGCCTTGGCCGGGTTCTCCGGCCAGATGTCCCGAGCTTACTTGCCCTCTTTTATCGCTTCCTTCTCGGCCGGATTGTTGCGCTGCTTTGGCGCTGCGACCAGTGTGGCGTCGACGATCTGACCTCCCATCGCCAGATAGCCGCGCTCGCGCAGCTGCCCGTCGAAGGCGGCGAACAGCGCGTCGATCGCCGGCTGGGTGAGCCGCATCCACCGCAAAAAGCTCAAGGGCAGGCCGATGCCGGTCCGCACCGCGCGCGCCAATGCAGTCAGGTCGGCCGTTCGCGCCCGCATCGAGCATGTGTTCGCCGTCAGAAGGACCAGATGGGGCTCTTCATCCGCACCATCGGTATCGCTCGCGCCGAGACGAAGATTACCCTCACCAATCTCGTCCACAACATTGACTGGCTGATGTTCCACGAACGCAGGGTCACCACGGGATAGCTGCGCCCGGCGAAAACGCTTTCCGGCGAAGTCATGCGGAGCGGATGCCTGGAGCAGACCAGCGCCGCGCTCGACGCCTCCGCCAGGCCGAAATCAACCCGACGGGACACGTTGATGTGGGTGCCCATCTTTTTTCCAGGCGGTTGTCGAGCCCGCTCACCCGAGCACCTATTTTGGGCCTGCGGCTAGCACTAAAGCGCTGATCAAATTGCGCTTCGCGCGGAGCTGTTAGTAGTCAATCACATCGTCGTCATCGTCGTCGTCGTCATCGTCGTCATCGTCGACCGCGTCGTGGAGCTCGATCAGCATCTGATCGTCGGGATAGTAGAGGACGAGGACTTTTGTTCCGCTCAGCGCAACTATCGTCATGCCTCTGTTGGTGCTGGGCCCCGTGCTGATGATCTCACAGTCGGAATAGGATCGGCGAATATCGTCCGCGGTCGGTTCACCGCCATGCGCGGATACCACGTCCAGCTTCGCGCTGAAGGCATCACGCATGCCGGCGGGAACGTCGAAGTCGGTCTGGTAGATCCTGACAATGCAGTCTTCACATACCGCCTCTACGGGGACGAGGTCCATTTCCGTTCTCCCTTTGCTCGGCCATGGGCAGTGCGCTGCCACGAAACCGGTTTTCACCATCACATCATCGTTATGGCACTGCGGGTGCCGAGTTGCAACCCCATAACGAGCTCGTTATGGTGGATGAATGCTTCCCATTCGAACGATCGAGGCAGGTCTCGCGAAGATCCATAGCGTCGACGGCGCGACAGTCGTCCGGGCGCGCATTCAGCACCTGAGCGTCAAAGGCTTTCCGCCCGGCCACCATGTCGGAAAGGCCCGGCGATCCGCATATTCGCTCGCCGATGCCTATGCCTATGCGCTGTGGTTCGCGCTGGCGGATGCCTTTGTCCAATTCAGCGTGGCCGTCGAGATTGTCGGCGATTGCTGGCCGGAACTCATCCGCATGATGCTGGCGGCAGCGCGCCCTTCTCTGGTCAGCCAGCCCATATCGTGGGGCACGGATCCGATCGCGGTCATCACGCCCCAGGCGTTGCTCGGCGCCGGCCCAGCACATGCCCGAGCACCCTCGATGCTTTGGCAGTTCCGCATTCGGGGAAGAGCGGATGCTCTGGACACGCAGGATGGCGCGTGCGCCGCGAGGATATTGCTGGACGTCGGCATGCTCTACCGGCGCCTGATCGAGACGCTGACAAGCCATGACATCAGCACTGGGCTGCTAGATGCGGAGATCGACGCGCTGCTGATGCGTGACGGCTGGATGCCTGGCGATGGTGCACGCTGCAATAGCGAGCCTGAGCCCATTGTCCGGCCAATGACCGTGCGGCGGCGGGGCGACCGTCTCGTGGAAGCCGATTATTTCTTCAGCCGTTCGCTGGCTGTTCTAGAGCAGATGGGCGATGGCGGATGCGGCGGCGGAGAGCGATCTTTGCGCTATCTGCGCTACATCGGCGATCCCGCTCCTCGGGAGCGTTGGAAAGCGTGGCTTCGTCTGGCCGGTACTGATATTCCGTTCGCCTGGGCGTTCGCCGCGGTCGCGCGCGCTGTCGGGTCAGAAGACTGCTTGGGATTTCCAGAAACATTTATCACAGGCGCGGAGGCCATGCTCAATCGGGCTGGTCTCGATAGTCTCGCAAAGCGTATTGCTGTGCTTCAGCAGACGGCGCGTCTCGGCAAAGAGCTCGAAATTGCTGAAGCCTAGCCTATTTCCGGCAAAAGTAAGCGCTTACTGCGCGGGGTCGACGCACAGGAGGTCGCGGACGGATCACACGCAAGCGTGCGACGCAACGTACTCGCGATAGAGCAGCACAATTTCCGATTTCGACAGGCTTGGATTTCCACTCACGTCGCCCACGACGGTGGAGAAATCGAGCTGCGCCATGACGTCGTGAACTTCGCCCCTTATGAAATAGTGGGACGACGGGCTCATGGTGAGATCGCGATGTAGCCGCCCTGCGCGCGCGCCAACCCGCTGGATGGCGAAATGAGCGCGGCCCGGCGTGGTAAACTCGAAATCGGGATGACTGGTTTCGACGTGCCGCGGTTCGCGTGGACCGCTCCGAAGCTCCCAGATCTGGAAGACCGCAGGAACATTGTAAGGTTTCGATCGGAATAGGAAGGCGTCGTTCGGAACCGTCTTCTCGCGGAGGAGGTGAAATCTATTATTGAGGCGGTTTTCGATCGAGGCTTTGCGGAACGTTCGCGGCAAAATCAGCGCGATGACGCTCGACTGGCGAGCGGCATGGTTAAAGAAGCGCACCGCCATGCAGGCATTCTTCCCGAACGGCGGGTTGCCCACCACCGCGACTTGGCGCCGGCTTCTGATTTCAACTTTGAGGAAGTCGGCGGTCTCAATCCCGGGGAATTTCGGCTCGATGTCGAACCCGAGACTACCGGATGGCATCAATCTGAGGAACGATCCCGTGCCGGCGCTCGGCTCGACCATCTGATAGTGCGTTGGCTCGAAATGCTCCCGGAAGATCGCGTAGAGATTAGCGGCGACGTCGGTTCTAGTGTAGTACTGGTCGAGCCGAATATCCGAAGCACGATTATCGTCGCCCGCCGCGCTCATCGTCGCGCTTGTCCGTACAGGCGTGGATTGGCCGACCTGCGCAGCATGATCGAACGAGATGATATTGTTGGAATGGTTGATCATAATCTACACGCCATGAACACGATGTTGGATGACTCTGTTGCTACAGAGTCGAGACAGTCGAGCCGTCCGATAATGAGTGGGTCGGGGCCTTGACGTGATGGATATCGCCAAGTTCTGCTCCCAGTCTGCCGCAACAGTCCCGTGATGTGGTGGGCAATGCTGACGGAGTTGAAGCAATGAATGCCCCGCTCAGCCGACCGGGCGCCACGCATCTATGAGGTCGCTTATATCCTCGCGGCGGCCCCAGAAGTCCGCGTAACGGACCCCGTGCTGGCCGAGAAACGCCAGGATGATGAGCATGTCTTCCGCGATCGCGGCATCGACGTTGGCGATGTGGATAATCGGGAAGTGGCCGAGCTCAGGCCCGTTCCACCAAGCAAGCAGGAAATCAGCGACTCGCGTCGAGCTGCCGGTATCGCCGCGCGCTACGGTGATGAGCGGATCGAGCGCGTTGCGAGCGTCATTAAACGATACGGCGCGGATTGCGGGGCGGGGCACCGGCTTCACAGCATGTCTCCGGCGCTCAGGGTGTCGCCGCTTCGTCCGGGAGCGCCGCCGGTGAGATCCGCGAGCACCTCGCGCAGGAATTCCGCAAGCGCAGCCTGCTCGTCGATCGTGAGCCGGCTGACGGCCGGCACCTTGATGGTGGCGCTGCCGTCGGCCGCCCTGGCGCAGCTCGCGCGCACCTTGTTCCGACCCTTGCCAAACTGCCTCACCTGCCTGTCGGCCGGGGCGAGTTCCGCTTCGCCGGTCAGCAAATAGCGCTGCAGCTTGGCGGGCGGCAGCGTGCCGTCGAGCGCTGTCGCCCGCGCCAGTATCTTCTTGCCGTCTCCCTTCTCCTTCAGCCGCGGCGAGACCTTTTCTGCGAAGTTGAAGCGCAGCTGCTCGCGATCGTCCGCGCAGCGCAAAATGGCCTCGGGCATGGCGGCGAGGTCGAGGGCGCGGGTGAGCACGCTGGGATCGATTGCGTGCTCCGCCAGATATTTCTTGCGATCACTGGCGAAGAGGTGCGCGAATTCCCAGGCGATCTCGCGTGCGCGCTGGAACTCGGTCACCCCGTTGCGACCGCGATTGTCGGCAAGGCAAAGCGCGTAGGCCTCCTCGTCCGACATGTTCGGGTGGATGATCGCGCGAACACGGAAGTCCGGCAGTTGCGACCTGATCTCGCGAGCGGACCGCAGCCGCCGACTTCCGGATGGGCAGGTCCACCCCGGGCCAGCTGGGCGCGGGCGGACAGCAATCGGCACGGTGTTGCCGCGGATGCGCATGTCGTCGATCAGATCGCGATTATCATCTGGAACGAAGATTGCCTGGCCACGGCCGTTGAACGGTTCGGGCTCGACCGCAAATGGATCGAGCAACACGATACCATGCAGTTCGCTCTGGATGATGGTGTATTCGATGATGCGGTCACCGAAGGTGGTGGCGTCGACCGCATCATGCGAGGAGCCCACGTCCTTCGCGTCGTCCCGAGTCTCCGACTCTGAGGTGCGTTGCGAGGTCGCAACAGGCTTCCGTTCCGGCTCGCGCTGCTCAGGCAGATCCATGAGCGGCGGTTCGGCGTCGTTGGCGCCGAGCTTCTGGTTCACTGTCTTTGCGCGCGCCTTTTTCGCCGATGGTGACCTCGCAACCGCTGCCCCCGTCGCGGGTGCGATGACCTCCGGCAGGCCCATGAGAGCCGGCTCGGAAGCCGCTGCCCCGTCGTCGCTCGCCTGCTCCCCGGTATTCGGCACCGAGGCATCGCCGGCGCATTCGCCATTTCCTTCGGCAGGAGCCAGTGCCGGTTGCACGTCTTTATTGCTGTCGTCGGCCATGATGATGACTTCCTTTCCGGAACACCATATGGACGTTGAAGCAGATTAACCCGGTTGAATAAGCGTTGCGCGGGATCTCAGCATTGTTTCAGAACCGGTGGCTTTTGGTTTTGATGTCGCGGATCACGCGCGCGCCAAAGATCTTCGCGGGGAAGTTTTCCTGCATGATCGCTAAACGCATCTGCCGTTCCGGCGACAGCGCCGAGATGTGCGCCCTAACCTTTGCATTGAACTCGAGCAGCTGCAACATCGAGCGCGCGATCGCGGGATTCAGGGTGACGGCGCTCACGCCCGTTGCGAGGTCCGCGACAACGCGACCGGCAAGCGGCATTACGCCAGAAGAGGTTTGCGCGAAGAGCGCGCCGGCGAGCGTCTTAAACTCCGCGAGGGCGCTCGCGAGCGCTGTCCGCTCCGCCTTCGACAGGCCAAAGTCAGCGATCCATTGCGGCTGACCGCTCACCAGGTCGGTCCAGAAAGCCGCGTCGGGATTAGGACAATCCCACAGCATTGCATCGGGCCTCGCGGCACTCCCCGAATGCGGCGTCGCCGGGAGCATCAGTTTGGAGAGCGCCGATCCCTTCCTAATGGCGTTCAACGTGCCCGTTCTGTTTTTGCCGTCCTTCCCGAGCTTGGACGCGATCGGCGCGTCCAGCTCACGAACTTCGTCACTACTCTTCTTTATGCGGCCCCCCTTTACTCGGCCCGCCGAACGCTTCGCCTCGTAGCCCGCGACCAACGCCGAGGCGAGATTGTTGCAATAGTTAGAGAGTCCATACCACTTGCCCATGTGGTCATTGATGAGCGAGGACTGCCGACTGCCTGAGCCGCTCTCGGGCGGGGCTGGAAATGCACTGAGCATCGCGGCGCGGACATCCGGGAACCAGATCAGCGCCGTCGCGACATCTGCCTCGAGAAGCCCCTGGTACGTCGCTCCGATCGCGCGGAAACCCTCGTAGAAGGTGCCGCGATCGGCTCGGATCGCGTTCCGCCAACTCGCAAGCGCGTCGGTGGAAACCGCGATAAATTCACAAAGCTCCACCAGCGCCGGATCGTTCGCGAGCGCCGCGGCGATCTCCTCGGAGTAGGCGGTATGCGGGAGCGGACTGCGTGCCGTTTCGATGAAGGCGGGATCGTTTGCACGTTCGAGCATCGCGCGGAACTCGGGCGCGAGCAGATGCGCGTACCGCTCCACCTCGCGCACGATCATGCCGCAACGCGCAAGCTCGTTGAGCCGTTTGAACGCCAGGATCGCCGGACCGGTGAAGCCGCTTGCTTTGAGCAGCGCGTGCGGCGCGCCGAGCCTGTTGTCCAGCGCGAGGGCCGCGCCGAAGTGGTGCGACATCAGCATCGGGAAAGCGGGACCACTGTTCGATGCGCGTACCTCCATTGCGATCTCGCCGACGGCCAGCGGCCTGATACGGAATGTGGCCGCTACTTCGCGGTCGTCGGCGGGCTGGATGCCGGCCCTGACGTAGAACTGATCCGCGAACTCCACGTCTGATGCGGGAAGCGCAAACAGCTTCTTGCCGCCCACACACCCGTCATCTGATCTGAGGTCGTCCAACCATGGCGAATAGCACAGCGCCTCGAGCCTGACGCCCTGTGGTATCGGCCAGCCTTTATTGGTCGTCGTGCCGCCGCCGTCTGGCGCATAGTCGACCCATGGCACGAGCTGCCGGACGATCTGATCGCGAAGCCGAACGTCGATCGGGCTGCCCGTAAGATCGCGTCGCGCGTGGTCGCCGGCCATCAAGGCTTCGCGCAGATCATAGCGTTGGACCAGCGCCTCGGCCTGCCGGGCGACGATATCATCGCTGACGAACGGCCCGAACGCCCATGGTCTTGCCGGCTCGTTGTAAATTATCGTCATGACGTTTTGCGCTCCCTGATCGCCTTGGCGAGAGCGCGATGGAAGATGTCCTCGGCATTGCGGTTCGCGATCGCTTCGACCTTCTTAATGTCGGCCGCGATGCGAGCACGAACAAGCTCGAGCTCCTTGTAAACGGCTGCGCCAGCGCGACGCGTGTCGCGGTCGCCGCTCTCCAGCATCGCCACAATCTCGTCGAGCCTGTCTTCAAAGCTGGCGACGACCGCGTTCATGTCCTCGACGCTGCCGATGGTGACCTCCTGGCCGCGATGATCGATGGTGCTCAGCCAGATCATCTTAGCAAGCCTTCCTGAACAGCGCGTTGGCACCGTTCGCCATCAGCCAGTCGTGCGCGGCGCCGCGGGACATCGCCGCGGGAATCTCAATGCCGAGTACGATCGCGGTGTCGCGCACCATATGGCGCTGGCCGACGGTCATCGGCTTGGGGCGCCATTCGACCGTGTCGGCGCGGCCGCTCTGGCGCCAGGCCTCGAACGCGACATTGTAGCGCGCCCAGCGTCGCTGCCAGCTGACGAGGCGGCCGCGCGCCTCATAGTCGTCGCGACGCCTGGCGAGGATCTCGCGCCATAGCCGCCCGACATAGGTCGTGGCCTGTCCGCGGCCGAGCCGGCGCAGTTCTGCCGCGACGCAGGCTGGTCCCGTGCTCATCAGTCCGAGCATGGGGATCGCGTCGTTCGCAACGAGCCCGCAGTAGAAGAGGTCGGAGCCGAGCGCGAACGCATGCTGATCGCGATGCGCATCGACGATCCCGCTGGACGCCAGCGACGCCTCGAACACCGTCTTCTCGTCGCCGGCAGTGCCGCCGCCACCGACCAGCCGATTGCGGTCGACGGCGGTGCCACGCGCCTCGAACCGGTCGCGGTCGGTGGCGAGCAGGATCGACCACAGCCGCGTGACGTGCATCGACGGTTGCGCGGCGGCAACGCTGTCGAGCAGAGCGGCGAGTGCGGTCGCGCCAAGACTCATCAGGCCACGCATCGCCCGCGCGTCGCTCGTTGCGAGCTCGCAATCGACTTGGTCGCCGCCGAGCGCATAGGCGTGGTGGCTGCGATGCGGCTCGACGAGACCGGGCGCGGCGAGGACGCCGAGCGCCGTCGCTTTCTCGGACGCAATCAACGCAGCACGGCTTTCAAGCCGATTGATAAGCGCGCGGGTGTCAGCGTCGCGCTTGGCACGTTTCGGGCCGCCGCGCGGCGACGATTTGTCAGCCATGAGCAATTCCTTTCGGAATCGCTTCTCATCACATCCCGCGATATTAAACCCGGTTGAATAAGCCCGGCACGCCCAGCGCGACCTTATTCAACCGGGTTTAACGCAATTCTTTCGCTGACAATCCCGACGTGGGAAAAGAACGGCGAGAGAAATGTTCTGGCGAGCCAGAACGGAAGAAGGGGAAGGGCGGTCGCTTTCCCTATCGGCCGAGGACCGCGCCTCGCCCGGCGGTATTGAGCGACAATCCCAAACCGGCCGATCCAGTGTTCGCCGACTATCGCGACTTCGTCAAGCAGCGCAAGGATGACCACGAGCGCGCACGTCAGGAGCAGCACGAGCGCCGCCGACGCTTCATCGAGTCGATCTCCGACGTCAAGATCCGCCGTGAGTTCGAGCGGCGTGAGGCCGAGCACGACCGCGACATCCGCGACTTCTGGCGAACCTTCCGCCGCAAGGTGCGGCCTGACCGCAAGCGGGTGGCGCGCGATGCCGTCAAGAAGGCGAAGCTCGATCTGCCGCGTCGGGTGCCGCTCGCCAGTTACTCGGCTCCCGTCCGCGACCGTTTCAAACGGCTCGGCGTGTTCATGTCGGCATCCTATCTGGGTGCGCTGACCGCACGCCACGGCTGCGCCTCGCGGCTGGTCTATTACATTACCAAGCCGGACTCGGTCGAATATGTCGACGACGAGGCTGCGGTCGTCAGCAACATGGGCGAGGATCGCCACGAGATGGCGGCCGGCATGGACGTTGTCGAAGACGCCAACCGCGCGGCCCGCGCCAACGCCAAGGTCGCGGTGACGATCATCCTCCAGCTACCGCATGATGTAACGCCCGCTGAGCGCCTGCAGATCTTGAAGACCTGGTGCGAGGAAGAGCTCGGTGTGCACGGCTTGCCCTATGTCGCGGCGCTGCACCGCCCGAACCCTGACGGCGACCAGCGCAACAATCACGCCCACATCGTCACCAGTTTCCGGCCCGCGCATCGCACAGGCCGCTACGAGTGGACGGTTGCGCGCGCGCCGCGCACCGACCTCGACAATCCGGACACCTTCCGGCTCATGCGCGAGGATTTCGCGACGATCATGACCGCCGTGTCGCTGCTAGCGGGCCATGATCGCGAATATACCGCGCTCAGCCACGCCGGCCGCGGTCTCAAGCACAAGCCCACCGAGAATCTTGGCGCCGACAAGACCAGGCGGGTTCGCAATGGCGAATATGTCGCCGCCAACGAGCGCAATCGGCGCATCATCGCGGTGAACGAGGCGCGCGAGGCGATCGATCGTCTCGACCGCGAGGAGGCTGCGATCAAGCGCGACATCGCACGGTTGCGACTGGCACAATCACGTGTCGCCGCGGCGATCGTGCCGACCATGGTGGCGCCCGAGGCGGTCGCGGTTGCCGTGCCGAGGGAGGCGCCGCCGGCGTTCAAGAGCGGACCGCCTTCGCGGGTGGCGTCGCCAAGTGTACCGGCCGCTGCGGTCGCGGCCGAGTCGCTCATCGCGCGCCAACCCGCCACTGTCGCGAATGTTGATGCGGTGAAGGTTGCCACCTCGGTGGCGGCCTCACCTTCCCATATCGTCGCGCACGAGCCGGCGGATGTCGGCGCGCCTGTGCTGTCGCGGCCACTGGAGATCGACCCGTCGCGCTCTTGCGAACTGCGCCGGCTGGCGGTCATTACAGACGCTCCGCGCAGGGCCAGAGTGCCCGCTGTGGTAGCGCCATCTCGCTTGGATGCGGCAGAACGATGGGCTGCCGAGCCGCGCACGCTGTCGCAGCCGCTGAACGCGGTGCCGGGGATCTCCAGCGTGCCGCGTCGTCCGAGCATTGTTGCCGCCCTTCTGCCGCCAATACCGCCCGGATTGCGCGAATTGACTGCCCTTCAGCATGATCCACACCCTTCGGTTGCCCACGACTCGAAACTTCGCCAGCTCAGCGTCGGCGCTACACCGGAACACAAGAGCGGGACGCAAGCGCGACGGCCATCGGCCGTGTCGGTGAAGCAGCATGGTGGGAAAGCGGTGAGGCAGCCCTCGGGACTTGTCGCACCGCTCCACAATCAAGCCCTGTGCCCTGAACTGTCCGCTGCCCCGATGCCCGCCGAGGAGAATAAGGATCAGGTCCGATTGCTGAGCGTCGTCGCGCCTCTCGAGCGAGCGAGCTCAGCGATCGCGCGCACGCTGTCGACGCCGGTATCGGTGCAGCCGCAATCGCGTGCGCCGCTTCAGTTTGCGCACGTTGCCGCCTCGGATAGACCACCCCCGCTTGCCGTGCGGAACCTCGCAGCCACTGCCAATATCGCTACCGTCGAGCCGAAGCCGGCAAAACGGTGTGCGACGATCTTGGCGCCGCAGCAGGACATGATGATCGTCCGGGAGCTTGATGGTCGCAGAGATCGCTCCGTTGCTCAACTGGCGCGCAAGGTCGAGGAAGAGGAACGCGCGGAAAAGGAGAGGGCGGCTGCCATTGCGCGTCGTCAGGACGATGAGGAGCGGGCCCGTGCGCGGGATCGGTTCATCCGCTTCCTCGCTCACATCGCGCTCAATCCCGATTGGCTCGAAGAAACCACCAGCGGCCTGGCGGCCGCGACGCACGCGCCCGAGCGGGCTGCGACGCTGTTCGCCTCCTTGCGCAATGACACCAAGCGTCTGCACCACATCGGCGAGGCACGCCGCGGCGCGATCGACGGCATGCACCGGCTGCCGGCCGATGTCGCCGCTGATGTCGCAAAGACGGCGCGAGAACTCGCCGCGAAACGGGCGGGTGCGGCGCCACCGCCATTCCGCGACGATCGCGGCTGCCTTCGGCCTGGCGTCCAGCTTGCGCTCGTGCTGCTTGCTGACAACCCGCGCTGGATCAAAGTGGAGGGCGTGCGCTGCGGCATCACGGCGGACGCCACCCCGGCTGTTAACCGCGCGCTGGCTCCCTATGTCCGCGAGCCTACGCTTCCCGCGCTCTTGGCGGCAATTAAACATCATGGCGAGGGCGGGGCGGGGGCACTGGATGGTGCGCTCGCTGCCCGCATTGATCGCCGCCGTGCGGCAATGTCGATGGCGCGGCCGCAGGGAACTTTGAATGTCCTCACGGCTGATGGGAAGAGCCTCAGCCCATCGATGGTGGATCATCTCGCGCAGGCCAGGCTCAAGCGCGATTGGCTCGTCTCCGCGCCGCATCTCGGGCTTGGGCTCGGCGCCGGTGCATCCGAGATGTTCCGAGCACAATGGGGTGGCTGGGATGATCCGCGGCTCGCGAGGCAGCTGATGATTGAGTGCCTCGATCTCAGCAAGGAGTCCTTTGCCTTGAAACCTGCTTGGAAGGGACAGGTGAATGATCAAATCACCCAGCTTCACGGCACCACCGCGCACCAAAGGAATGTACGCGATCTCAACCGAGACATGATCTCGCGCTAGCAACTCAGTAAATGGTGAGATGGAAGGAACGGCTGGGCCGCACATCCCGGATCCGCGAATGCACGCTGAGGCGTTTACTTATAGTCGGCGCGAGCTCGGCCGCTGGCTGGGCCTCGCGCAAAGGAGTGGCGCCCGGATCCTGGCTCGCCCGCACGATGGCGCGTAAGCCGTCGATGCTGGTGCGGGTCGCGCTTGCCAGAGATGGCCCGAACGGTCTGCGCGCTGCTCGCCATGGCGGGGATCTACCGAGCTCCGGCCGCGGCGGCACTGCTATCCCGCATTTCTTGCGCAGCCCCACCCCTCTTTCATGCCTTCTACCTTCCTTGTCGCTGCGAACTTCCCGCTGTTGCGTCGCCCGGATCAGCAGATCAGCGGCGCTGCTTTTCCATCGACAGGCCCAAAATTTTTCCGGCCCTCAGAAAGACGGAGCTCAGATGCCGATCACCGCGAACCGAGCCCCCGCCGTCGATCACGCCGTTGAGACGACATTGCGCCGATGATCTGGCAGGGCCTATCGGGGGTGATGCCTTCGCAGAAGACGCTCAACGCCCAGAACCTTCAAGCGCTCGGTGCTGGTCGGCTCGCGGAACTGCTCCTCGAGATCGGCGCGGGCGATGCGTCGATCAAACGCCGATTGCGCATGGAGCTGATGGCACATGCCGGGACCGCAGAGCTTGCGCGCGAGATCGCGAAACGGTTGAGCACGATCGCCAAGGCACGATCGTTCGTCGATTGGAACAAGACCAAAGCCCTGGTGGCCGATCTCAGCGAACAGCGGCGCGCGATCGTGGAGCAGATCGGCAAGGATGATCCAGGCGAAGCGCTCGCGCTGCTGTGGCGGTTCATCGCGCTTGCCGAAACCGTGTTCGCGCGATGCGACGATAGCAATGGATATGTCGGCCAGCTATTCCATGACGCCGTAGCGGGCCTAGGACCGCTTGCGCAGCGCGCCGGGGTTGAACCGATCGCCCTTGCGAACCGTGCCTTTGAGGCGCTGCAGACCAACCATTATGGCGAATATGACGGCCTCATCGAGATCCTGGCGCCCCAGTTGGGAGCGCCAGGGCTGAAGCATCTCAAAACCCTGTTCATGGCTTGGGCGGCAGAACCCCAGTCAAAGCCTTCGGAGGATGAACGGCGGGTCATCGGCTGGGGCTCAGGCCGCGGCGCTATCTACGAGGACGAGATCGAAGAGCGTCACCGCGCGAGCGGCGTGCGACTAGCGCTCGAGCAGATCGCCGATGCTCAGGATGACGTCGACGGCTACATCGCCCAGCAGGAAAAGGAAACGCGCAAATCGCCCCTTGTTGCGGCAGCGATTGCGCGCCGCCTGCTAAAAGCAGGTCGTCCTCAGGAGGCTCTTGTGGCGATCGAAGGCGCCGACACGCGCCGTGGCTGGTCGCCTTCGGAATGGGAGCAGGCGCGAATCGACGCCCTGATTGCGCTCGGCCGGCTCGACGAGGCGCAGAGCTTTCGCTGGGACTGTTTCACCCGCACGCTCAGCGTCGACCATTTGCGCGCCTACCTCAAGAAGGTCCCGGCGTTCGAGGATTTCGATGCCGAGCAGCGCGCGATGGAGCATGCCGGCAGCGTCGATATCCACCAGGCGTTGGCCTTCTTCATCACGTGGCCGGCGCTCAAGCGGGCGAACACGCTGGTCCTGAGCAAGGCTCCCGACCTCAATGGCGACCATTATGAGTTGCTCTCTCCCGCCGCGGACGCGCTCGAGGATAAATACCCGGTCGCCGCGACGCTGCTCCGGCGCGCGATGATCGATTTCACACTAAGCCGAGCGAGGGCGACCCGATACAAGCACGCCGCGCGCCACCTCGCCGAATGTGCGAGCCTCGCCTCCAGCATCGAGGATTACGGCGCATTCCCCGATCACCAGGCCTATGTCGAAACGCTCAGGGCGGTACACGGCAGAAAAGCCGGTTTCTGGCAGCCGTGATCTGACTCAACGAGCGCGAAGCCGCTCGTGCAACAGCGACCAACGCCGAGGCTGCCGACGATTGACCGCGATGGCGAGCGCCTTGCGGGAGCCGACCAGCACGAGCAGTTTCTTCGCGCGAGTCACCGCCGTGTAGATGAGCTCGCGGCCGAGCATCGTGTAGGCCTGCATCGTCAGCGGCACGACGACGGCGGGATATTCCGAGCCCTGCGATTTGTGGATCGTCGTCGCATAGGCGAGCTGGAGCGCGTCGAGCTCGCCGAAATCAAAAGCTGCATCGATCGTACCAAAGCGGGCGTGCAGCTCAGCTTCGGCATGATCGACCGCGGTCACCACGCCGAGATCGCCATTGTAGATGTCACGCTCGCGGTCATTGATGATGTGCATGACCTTGTCGCCCGGTCCATAGCGGTGCCCGAAGCGTTCGATCGCCTGTTCCGTCGGGGGATTGATGCGCTGCTGCAGCAGCATGTTAAGCGATCGCGCGCCCGCGCCGCCGCGCTGCATCGGGCTCAGCACCTGGATGTCCTGAGCGGGATCGAGGCCGAACCGGCGCGGGATGTGGCGCGAGACGAGCTCGATCACCTTGTCCGCGACATCGGCGGGCTCGTCGGCGGCGACGTAGAAGAAGTCGCCATCGCCGCGGGCGGTCAGATCGGGCATCTCGCCGGCGTTGATCCGGTGCGCGTTGGTGATGATGCGGCTGGTCGCGGCC
>JAFAVH010000124.1 GCA_019242655.1 Methylobacteriaceae bacterium | reverse complement strand
TTTCCTAAGCCTTACGTCAAATGGGCGAACGAGCCTGCGCGCGCCGCCGATGTACCGCAAGCACTGGCCCGCGCCTACCACATTGCGATGCAGCCGCCACGCGGGCCGGTCTTCCTGTCGGTGCCGGTCGACGATTGGGACGAGATTGCAGCGCCCGTTGCAGAGCGTCAGGTCAGCCGCGCATTGCGCGCCGACCCTGCCGCGCTAAACGGACTTGTCGAGGCGCTCGATAGTGCCGAGCGGCCCGCCTTTGTCGCGGGCGCGGAAGTCGATCGCGATCAAGCTTGGAGCGAGATCGTCACACTTGCCGAACGCCATGAAGCGCGCGTCTGGACGAGTCCTCATGCGGCGCGCGCGTCCTTTCCGCAAAACCATCGCCTGTTCGCCGGTTTCCTGCCGCCCGCCCGCGAAGGAATACGCAAGGCGCTCAGCGGGCACGACTTCATCCTCGTGATTGGCGCGCCGGTTTTCACTTATCACGTGGAAGGCGATGGGCCACACATTCCAGAGGACGCGAGACTTTTTCAGCTCACAGAAGACCCCGTTATCGCCTCTTGGTCGCCGGTCGGCGACACTGTAGTTGCGAATGTGAGGCTTGCATTGCGCGACGTTCTTGAGCGGTCGCATCCACCGAAGCGCAAAGCGCCCGCGCCGCGTACCAAACCGCCCGCGTTGCCCGCGAGAGATCCAATGAGTGCTGAATTCGTGATGCAGACGCTCGCCGTCGAGCGCCCGGCAGACTCCATCGTCGTTGAGGAATCGCCGACCGCGCGTCAGCCGATGCAGGCATATTTGCCGTTCGACCGGCCGGACACGTTTTACACGATGGCTAGCGGCGGCCTCGGCTTCTCGCTTGGGGCGGCGGTCGGAATCGCGCTTGCCGAGCGCGAGAAGCGCATCATCGCGCTGATCGGCGACGGTTCGGCGATGTATGGCATTCAGGGCTTATGGAGCGCGGCTCAGAATCGGCTGCCGATCATCTTTATCATCTTGAACAACAAGCGATATGCCGCGCTCGAAGAGTTCAAGGATCATTTCCAGATGGACCGTGTGGTCGGCACGCAATTGCCGGACATCGATTTCGTCACGATTGCGAAAGGGCAGGGTGTGCCGGGGCGTAGAGTCGAGCGCGCCGAGGATTTCGCTCCGGCGATCCGCGACGCGCTGAAGCATGAGCGAGGGCCGATCCTGCTCGACGTGGCGATCGCTTGAGTGGGCGCGATTCTGCCTGCTAGTCCTTGGTGCCGCGATCCGGACCGCACCATCCCGGCAGGTAAACGGCGTCTTTGCTCTTCGCCAGATCGATGGCTTCTTTCAAAGCCTTATCGAAGTCCTTCGCAATGTCTTTCGCTCGTATGCGCCGCCGTAGAAAATCCGCCCATAAAAATTCGCTGAACGGTGTCGTATCTTTGGAGTACCCCCCGGCAAGGCGCAATTCACCAGCGAGCGAACGATAAGGGTCGTCGACCAGCTCTTCGATTCGTTTTGGAATATCCGAATAGTCACGCCGTTTTCCCTCTGCGTCGAACGGATGCATCAGGGCGCGGTTGTCGAGAAAGAACCAGAACGCGTCCTTTTCCAGCAGACTGAGATCGATGACAATGGTGACGAGAACACTCGAAACACCTTCTTCATGTAATGCCCGCGCGAGATGGTGATGATCGGTGACGTAGTGGCGCTTGTTCGGTCCAAGCACGACGGGAATCATATGCTTGCCGAGAAATGCGGCGCCGCCCTTCGGGTCGCGCTGTTTCCATTCCTTCTGCTTGGCCCTGACCTCGCGCATTCCCACTGTCATTTGTGTCGGCCGCAATTCGGCGATCGGAACGGGGTTCAATAAAGGTTCGCGGGCGATCGGCATGTTCGGGTCTCCTCGCTTTGCATCTGGCACGAGCGCGGTTCGGCGAGAATAATGCGATTACCGGCTTACGGGTAGAGCACCGCGTCGCGTGCAGTGCGGCGCTTTTCCCGACGACGCTCGAGCGCCGGCGCGCCACCTCCACGAAGATAGGGGCGCGGGCGCTCAGACATGCACCTAGTCGAACAGCTCGGGGTGCCGGTCTTTCAATGCAAAAACCAATGCGAGCGTCTTCAAATCCGGCAATTTGCTGGATCGCACCCACGACCAAAGGTCCGCAAGCGGATGCTCCTCGACGGTAATGTCTTCGTTCTCACCTGCGACGCCGCCGCCTTTGGCAATGCGATCTGCCTGTGAGAAGGGCGCGAGGTAATAGTCCATTCGCTCCGTAGAGATGCCGGGCATGGTCCAAACCGTGGCGATATGCTCGAGCTCGGTGACACGAATTCCCGCTTCTTCCATGACTTCCCGCCGCGCCGCGTCGGCCGGATCCTCTTTGTCGATAAGCCCGGCTGGCGCCTCGAGGAGCGAGCTTTCGCCCGCGGCGACGAGGACCGGCGCGCGTAAAAGCCGGACAAGAATTGCGACGCGCCGTTCCGGATCGTAGGGCAGCACGACAACCGCCCGGCCATGGTCTTCAATTTCGCGCTTGAATGGTTTGCCGGTGGTCTGGATCATTACGCGCGAAAACTTGGACCAGCCCTCGTAAATGGTTTCGGTGCTGACGATTTTCGGAGTCATTCGCTTCCTCGAATCGCTTTTGTCGCGGGCGAGTTAATGGACGCGCGGGGCAGCGCAACGAAAGCGCCAGACGCGGCGACCAACAAAAGCGCCAACGTCGCGTGGACCGGGGAAGAGCGGCTCTGACCCACGCGCGATGAAGAAACCGGCGACAAGCCCAGTCAGCCATTGCACGAGAGCGACGCCTAAGAACATCGCCATCGTGAAAATTGCCAATGCACGGCCAGCGACATCAGCGGAGTATGAGGCGCGCACATCGGCATATTGCAGGATGATGAAGCCGGATACCAGGCCGATCGCCAGCGTCAGCGCGATGTCGAGCGTAGCGGGTCGCGGCGCCGCCCAGCCAAGAATCAGAATGAGCAACGCAGAAACAAGGGCACCGCCAACGATCACACTCCGTCGCCAGCGTGGGTTGGGGTCGATGCGGCCGAAAATTATTGGGCTGAGGAGCATAGCAGTGGAAAGAAGCAGGACGACATTGCCGGTCTCCACAAGGGTAAAATTGTGGCGTTGCATGAAGAGCGGGACGATCCAAAGTCCGCGTAGCGCGAGGAACGAAGAATAGGTGATCGCGCCGAGGACGAGGATGCCTGCCGTCTGCGGCGCCTTGAACAGTAGCGCCGCCTGTTTGAAAGCGCTTCCGAGTGTCTCGTTGCTTGCAGCTGTGCGCGAGGCCGGGTCGCGGACGATCGCAAATGTGACGGCAAGCGCGAGGAGCGACGCGATTGCGAGCAGGGCAAAGCTCGCACGCCACGACCAGACCTGCACGACGACCGCTAGCGGTGTTGCTGTCGCCAGCATGCCTAGCCCACCGACGCTTGTGATGTAACCTGAAATACTGGTGAACCGCTTCGGCGGGTAAGTACGGGCGGTGAAGACAAGAACTGCCAAAAAAGCCGGAGCACTGCCAATGCCAAGCAGAACCTGCCCGGCATTCAGCAGCGCAAAGTTTGGCGCCGCCGCGCAGATGATCGCGCCGAGAACGGCAAGCGAAAAGAAAGCACACACTTTCCATTTCGGCCCGTAACGGTCGAGCGCAACGCCGACAAAAAGCTGCATGAGGCCGAACGACAAATGAAACGCGCCGGCGAAAAAACCGATCGCCTCGGCTGAGAGGTGAAATTCCGTCTCGATCGCGTTGGCGACGATCGCAGGCAGAGTGCGATAGGCCTGACTCATTGCGAAAATCGAGGTCAGCGCCGCGAGCATCACCCATAGAGGCGCGCGCGATGGACGGGGCGTGTGCACCGGCTTATCGAGACCGCCGGTCGCGAAAGTCTTGCATGAGACGGCGCGGTTCGTCACTTTCGAAGGACGTCGCAAACGCGTCTATGCCGGCGTGGATGGCGCCGCTGATCGTAAGATCTTCCCATTTGCGGATCAGCTTCTTTTGAATGCGGATCGCTTGCCGTCCGGTTGTGAAGAGCGCCCGCAGATACTCGTTGACGGTGTCGTTCAGAGCATTCGGTTCGACGACGCGCTGGATCAATCCCCAGTCAAGAGCCTTTGTGGCGTCGAT
Source organism: Methylobacteriaceae bacterium (assembly GCA_019242655.1). GTDB lineage: Bacteria > Pseudomonadota > Alphaproteobacteria > Rhizobiales > Beijerinckiaceae > JAFASC01. The sequence continues at coordinate 19,155 of JAFAVH010000124.1, read as the reverse complement.
ATTCTCGCCGAACAGCAGAAGCTCGCGTGTGCGGCCCCAGCCTATAAGGGAGGGCAACAGCGCCGCCTCGATAACGGAGGGAATGCCGACCTTCGCTTCCGGCATGCCGAAAATTGCGTCGCGCGTTGCAATGCGCAGATCGCAGGCGGCGGCAAGTTCCAGTCCGGCGCCAAGCGTGTAGCCGCGGATCGCCGCGATGACCGGCACCGGGCAATCGCGCAATGCGCGGCAGGCATGATGCAGGAGCGTGATGAACTCGCGCGCACTTTGCGCGTCGAGTTCCGCCATTTCCAGGATATTCGCGCCGCCGATCCAGGCGCGCTCGCCGGCGCCTTTGATGACGATGGCACGCAGATCATTGCGCGTGCCGAGTTCCTCTATCGCCGCTGTGAACTCGTGCATGAGCGCGCGGCCGAGGATGTTCAGCTTGCGCTGATTGTCGACAGTGAGGAAGGCGACGTCCCCGCCGTCGCGGGACTCGATCTGCACGTCGATGTGCGGAGATGCCTCAGTACTCATTGGCTCTGGCGTTTGCCGGCCTCACCGCCACGCGGTGCCGAGTGCCGCAGGTCCGGCGCCGATTGCGATCGGTGTGCCTGCGGTGAGCTTTTGGCCGTCGAAACGGAAGATGCCAATCGTGCGCTCAACCATGTTCTGCACGAGGATGGTCTCGCCGTTCTTGGAGAACGCGATGCCCTGCGACCAATGGCCGATCGGCGCCTCCGTTACCTTGCGCAGTGACTTGCCTTCGACCGCGTAAATTACCAGCCGGCCGCTGGCCGTTTGGAAGGGCGAACCGTTCTTCTTGGTTGTGCCTTCCTGGCATCCGATCGCCAAAAACTTTCCGTTCGGGGAGAAGCGTAGACCTTCGGGACTCGCCCCGACGGAAATCGTTTCCACGGTACGGAACGGCTCGGAGGAAAGATCGATAAGGCTCACTGTGTCGATGTCGCCGTCGCCGCGGCCCATGTTTGACACGGCCGCGAGTTTCTCGCCGCTTGCGACGCCGAGCGTATAAGGACGCATGCCCGTCGTCAGAGGTCGCGGATCGATCGAGACCTTATTGCCGTCGATCCGCAGCACGCTGATCATGCTGTCGCCGTCGCGCGAAACCAGCGCGACGCGGTCGGAGATAAAGGCAAGCCCGCTCGGGCCCGCTTTTGGATTGCCGAGATCGATCTTGTCGAGCGGCTCAAGCTTCTTGTTGTTCAGCCGAAACGCTGAGATTGTCCCTTCGGTTCGATTCGCGACAAGGACGAGCGACCCGCTCGGCGAGATGCCGACCGACGTTGCGCCGGCGCCGGCTGTCACCTGTTGTACAATTTTCGGACTGCCGGCGAGATCGATCACCGACACGCGATCATCCGGTACGATCTTTTTCGGGTCCGCAGGATCAAGCTTCGTGGCGGAGGAGACGATCGCGAAACTTTCATCCGGCGCAACCGCGACCGCGTAGGGCGGCCCGACGACGCTGCCTGGAGCATCGATGGTTGTCGTCACCTGCGGCGGATATTTTGCAAGATCGATGACGGAGAGCGTATCTGCGACGACAGGTTCAGCTGCAATCTGCTGCCCGTTGACCGTGACCGTGTGCGCGTCATTCGAGGACAAGGCGATCTCGGCCCGAACCGCCGGTGAAGCCCACGCAACGGCGAATCCCAACGCCAGCGCAGACGATGCGCGAATGGACATGATGTACTCCTCCCGATTCGCTATTTGCCGCTCAACCCGCGGCTTTGAATTCCGATATGCCGCCATGGGCGGCAGACCATTCGGCCGGCTTCTTCAAAAAGCTCTCAACCTCATCGAGCGTCCGCGTGGCAAAATACTCGTTTTCGCGCGCGACGCGCAGCACGTCCCACCATGTCGCGAGGTAGTGCAGGCTCACGCCGAGCTCCGCCATCTCCTCGCGCGCATTTGGGAAAATGTCGTAGAAAAAGAAAACGAAGACGTGCGCGCAAGATTGCTGCGCCTCGCGAAGCGCATTGCAGAAATTGACTTTGCTGCGGCCATCTGTGGCGAGATCTTCGACGAGCAGCGCGCGGCTGCCCGGATGCAGATCGCCCTCGATCTGTGCGTTGCGGCCGAAGCCTTTCGGCTTCTTGCGGATGTACTGCATCGGCAGCATCAGGCGGTCAGCAAGCCAAGCAGCGAATGGGATGCCCGCGGTTTCGCCGCCGGCGACGACGTCGATCGTCTCGTAGCCAATCTCGTGCTGGACGGTGGTCAGAGCGAAATCGAGAATGGCATTGCGCAAGCGCGGATATGAAATGATCTTGCGCATGTCGACATAGACCGGGCTTGCCCAACCCGATGTGAACGTAAAGGGTTTCTCGGCGTCGAAGAGAACCGCCTTGACCTCGATCAGCATTTTCGCGGTTTGCGCCGCAATGAGTTCCTTCCCGAGGGTCAGGGGAGTAGCGGCCATCTTCGTCTCTCTTCACGAATTCGCGACCCTGCGCCGCGAGCGAAACCCTTAAGCTTCGACTGCGTTCTAGCTGACAATCCGCGGCCATTCCATCGCAACACAGGAACTTTCGGCATGAAACGATTCGCGTTTGCGGCAACTCTCGTCTTCTCGGGAGCCATGTTCGCCGGACCGGTCTGCGCCCAGATGGAGGGGATCGGAAACGGCGGTCTTGGTGACGCTAAAGCGCAGAACCAGCCGACGTCGGTCGGCATAAATAATGGTTATGGTGTTCCCGGCTACGGCTATGCTCCGCCCGCGCCTGTAGCCGGATATGTGACAGGGCGCACGCCTTACGGCGGCCGCTCCGCCTATATCTCGAGGCATCGTCACCGGCACCATGCGCGTCACTGGTAGACCGCTCGGCCGTTCATCAGGAGGACATCATGATCAGACGAATTGCGCTTTTGAGCACGATGGCGCTCGGCATGGCGCTTTCCGGTTCCGCCTATGCACAGCAGGGTGGGGGTAGCGGCGGCCTGGGTGATACAGGCCTCGGCGATGCGCGTGCGCGCAACCTGCCGACCTCCCAGGGCATTAATAACGGCTATCAGAATGGGGTCTATTGGGGCGCTCCCGGTGGCCCGATGGTTGGCTACAATTCACCGCCGACGAGCTACTGGCCCACTGGTCCCTACGGCTACGGGCCGGCATACGATTATGGACCTGGTCCGGTCGTTGGCCGCTCGGTTTATGTCGGCCGGCGCCACCATCATCATCATCGCCATTGGTGATCAGCCCATAAGGGCCTTGCGCGTGCGAGTTGCGCAAACCTTCGATTCATGTGCGCTTCCGCACGGCGCGTGTTGCGACCAGCTTGGCAATAAGTCAAGGCAGACAAAAGGGGAAAGAGTCTTGCCGATCTCGTTTGAATCCGGCGCCGTGCGCCTTGATCCGTCGCTGCGCGTGCGCCTCTATCAGCGCAACCGCCTGCCCGAGCTTGCGCTCACGCTGAGTCTCGCCACCGCGGGGCTTTTCCTTGCCGCTTCGTTCGTTGCGCCGGCGAGCGGCAATGAAGGCCGCTTCAATGCAGGCAGCGATGCCGCGCAAATGATCGAGATGCGATCCGCAGCGACGAACGAGACGCTGATTCCCGCACGTAAGGATGTCCGCGTCATCAACCTCGATGGCAGCGTCGCCGGTGGTGGAGCGACTCGTTGATCAAGCCCGTGCGTCTCGAAGGCGCAATGTGATCATCGCCGCGATTGACGAAGGCAGGGCAAAACTCCAGCCGCTGATCGATTCTGCACGTCATGGTGTCGCCTTCACCGGTGCAGGTATTTCCACGGAATGCGGCGTGCCGGATTTCCGCTCGCCGGGGTCGCCCTGGCTCAAGAACCCGCCGATCGAGTTTTCCGACTTTCTTCGCGACCCCCTGATGCGCGAGGAGGCATGGCGGCGCAAGTTCGTAATGGACGATCTTTACGCGCATGCCAAACCCGGCCGAGGACATCGCGCACTTCAGCGGCTGATTGCGAGCGGCCGCATGAATGCAATCATCACGCAAAATATCGACGGCTTGCATCAGGCGTCTGGCGTTCCGGACGAGCGCGTGGTCGAACTGCATGGCAACGGCACCTATGCCCGCTGTCTTGGCTGCGGTCGCCGCTATGAACTTGCTGAGATCAGACGCGATTTCGAAATGACCGGCGCGGCGCCGGAATGCACATGCGGCGACCACATCAAGTCGGCAACTATTTCGTTCGGCCAGAGCATGCCCGAAATGGCGATGCAGCGCGCCGAGGAAGAAACGCTTGCCTGTGATCTTTTCATGGCGATCGGCTCGTCCCTTGTCGTCTACCCTGCGGCGGGCTTTCCATTAGCCGCCAAGCGGCATGGGGCTTCTCTGGTCATCGTCAACAGGGAGCAGACCCCTCTCGACGAGTTCGCCGATCTGGTTTTGCGCGGCGATATCGGGGACTTTCTGGAACCGTTCTGCGCTTGAACGGCGCTTTTGCTGCGCAACGGCCACACTGTCCACATCATCCACAAGCGAATTCAATTTCGGCTTTGCCGAGAAAATGGCAGTGCTATGTTGACTCCGGTGATTCAGACTCGGCGTGGCGATTCGCCGACTCTAGGACCCGCCAGCGGGGCATGGCGGGTGATGCGTGTAGTGGCGGTGGGGGCGCGGCAAGGTGGGCGGCAGAGATCCGATAGCGGCTGATTTCGATCTCGAACGCGGTCATGAACACGGCGAAGAAGCCGCTCTCGATCTCATCGAAATTAGCGGTCGTATCAAATGGTTCGACGTCGCCAAGGGCTACGGATTCATTGTGCCCGAAGGCGATCTTCCCGACGTTCTCCTGCATGTGACTGTTCTGCGCCGGGACGGATATGCAACTGCGCCTGAGGGCGCGCATATCGTCTGCGAGGCGCAGCAGCGGCCGAAGGGTCTGCAGGTCCTGCGCATTGTTTCCATGGACGAGTCGACCGCCGTTCATCCTGCCGAACTGCAAGCGCCGCGTACCCATGTTCAAGTTACGCCGATCGGCGGTTTCGAAATCGCCGTCGTGAAATGGTTTAACCGTATGCGCGGCTTTGGTTTTCTGACGCGAGGCGAAGGCACCGAGGATATTTTCGTTCATATGGAAACGTTGCGCCGTTACGGCATCGCCGACCTGAAGCCAGGCGACAGCTTGCTTGTGCGTTTCGGCAACGGACCGAAAGGGCTCATGGCGGCCGAAGTCCGGCGGCTTGAGACGACACTTCCCGCATCGCATTGACGAACGCTCCCCGCCTGCCATTTTGACTGACGCGGACGGATGCCCCTCCGCTTGGGAGGAAATCTTGCCGCGCGTCGTTGCCGCTCTCGCCTTTCGCAGCTTTCTTTCGGGCGCGCTGGCGCTGACCTGTCTTGCTGCGGTGCAGCCGCTCCGAGCCGAAGAGGCGCTGGAAAAGCTCGAAGTCGTGACATCGGATGGGCCGCATGCCTTCTCCGTCGAGGTGATGCGCACGCCCGAGCAACTCGCGCAGGGACTGATGTTTCGCCGCTACATGCCGGACGACCGTGGCATGATGTTCGATTTCAAGACCGAGCAGCCCGTGCAATTCTGGATGAAGAATACCTATCTGCCGCTCGACATGATCTTCATCTCCAAGGCCGGAAAGATCGTTTCAATCAAGGAGAATGCCGAGCCGCTTTCGGAGAAGCTGATTCCCTCTGGGGGGCCCGTCCTTGCGGTGCTGGAGGTCAACGCTGGGACCGCGGCGCGCATTCATGCAAAGCCGGGAGACAGCGTGCGGGCGTCCCTGTTCCCGAATTAGGCGGCGAAAGCGCCCGCTTGACAGGAAGGCGAGGCTTCGCCCATTTCCTCTCCAATCTCTCGGGAAGGCCGGCTTAGCGGGGTATGGCGCAGCCTGGTAGCGCGGAAGTTTTGGGTACTTCAGGTCGCAGGTTCGAATCCTGCTGCCCCGACCATCTCGAGCACGGTTAGCGAGAGCGACGATGACCGCACGTATCCACCGTCCGATGAAGAGCGCCACGCAGTCCGGCACGGCGCGGACAAAATACTGGCTGCTCGAATACGATCCGGAAAAGCCGCGTGAGGTCGAACCCTTGATGGGCTGGACTGCCTCGAGCGACATGAAATCGCAACTCCGGCTATCCTTCGCTACCAAGGAGGAGGCAATTGCCTATGCCGAGCGCAACGGCATCGTCTACAGAGTCGAAGAGCCGAAACCCGTGCAGCGTCGGCTTATGCAATATGCCGACAATTTCAAGCCGAATCGCACGCAGCAATGGACCCACTGAACGGTCGTGGACCCCGTAGCTCAGCTGGATAGAGCAGCTGCCTTCTAAGCAGCAGGTCGCTGGTTCGAATCCAGCCGGGGTCGCCAATCAGGTGAAACCGAAAGATCGACATGACCAAAGCATGCATCGTTGGATGGGCTCACACTCCCTTCGGCAAGCTTGAAGAGCCGGATGTTGAAAGCCTGATAGCGCGCGTTTCCGGTGAGGCGTTGGCGCATGCTGGAGTAAGTCACGATCAGGTCGACGGCATCTATGTCGGCGTCATGAACAACGGATTTTCCAAACAGGGATTTGAAGCCACGCAGGTCGCTTTGGCGCAGCCTGAACTTGCGCATGTTCCGGCGACGCATGTCGAGAATGCCTGCGCGACGGGATCCGCTGCGCTCTATACCGCACTCGACTTCATCGAAAGCGGGCGTGGCCATGTCGCTCTAGTGGTCGGCGCGGAAAAGATGACGGCAAAATCCGTCGCCGAGACGAGCGACATTCTGCTCAGTGCCTCCTATCGCAAGGAGGAGGGCGAAATTGCGGGCGGCTTCGCCGGCGTGTTCGGCCGCATCGCCCAGAACTACTTCCAACGCTATGGTGATCGCAGCGAAGAGCTGGCGCGCATTGCCGCCAAGAATCACCGAAACGGTGTGTCCAACCCCTATGCGCAAATGCGACGGGATTTTGGTTTTGAGTTCTGCAATACGGTGTCGGACAAAAATCCGTACGTCGCGGCGCCGCTGCGGCGTACCGACTGCTCGCTGATTTCCGACGGTGCGGCGGCGCTCGTTGTCGCCGACGAGGAAACCGCCGAGACTTTACAGCGGGCGATTGCATTTCGCGCCCGTGTTCACGCCAATGATTTCCTGCCGCTTTCGCGCCGTGACCCGATTGCGTTCGAGGGCGCGCGTCGCGCTTGGGCCAAGGCGCGGGAAAGCGCCGGCATCTCCATGGACGATCTCGATTTCGTCGAGACGCATGACTGCTTCACCGTCGCTGAACTGATCGAATACGAGGCGATGGGGCTCGCCGGGCAGGGTGAAGGCTATCGCGTCGTGCGCGACGGCATCGCGGAGAAAGACGGCAAGCTGCCGATCAATGCGTCCGGCGGCCTCAAGTCAAAAGGCCATCCGATCGGCGCTACCGGAATCTCGATGCACGTCATGGCCTGCCTGCAGCTCATGCAAGAGGCGCAGGAGATGCAGATAGAGGGCGCAAAACTCGGCGGCGTGTTCAACATGGGTGGCGCCGCCGTCGCCAATTACGTTTCCATCTTGGAACGCACGCGATGAATGTTTCACCGCCTCGGACGAGCGGTGTGGTGCGATGCTCGAAGCGCGTGATGAATCTTGCGCATTTCATGCGGCAATCGGCGCGGCGTTACGCGGACGAGGTCGGTTTTGCTTGGGGCAAAAAGACTTGGACCTGGAAGCAACTTGATAGAAGAGTGGACGCGATCGGTGCAGTGCTGGTTGAAAGAGGCGTAAGAAAAGGAGACCGCGTTCTCGTCCAATTCAGAAACTGCAATCAGCTTTTCGAATCGATGTTTGCGTGTTTTCGGATCGGCGCGGTTTGGGTTCCCACGAATTTTCGTCAGACGCCGGATGAAGTCGCCTACCTCGCCGAAGCGAGCGGCGCGTCCGCGATGATCTGCGGCAGCGATTTTCCCGAGCATGCGCGCGCATCGCGTGCAGCCGCGCCTGCGATCCGATTCATCCTGTCGATCGGGAAATCCGGCTTCGGCGAGGACTATGAAGCGCTCGCAGAAGCTTACGATGGCAAGGCCGCGCCGGATGCCGATGTGGAGCACGATGATCCCTGCTGGTTTTTCTTTACCTCCGGGACAACGGGCCGGCCGAAAGCGGCCGTGTTGACGCATGGCCAGATGGGCTTTGTCGTTACCAATCATCTCTGCGATCTCATGCCCGGCACGACGCAAAGCGATGCATCGCTCGTGGTCGCCCCGCTGTCGCACGGGGCCGGAATCCATGCGCTGGCGCAGGTTGCACGCGGCGCGAAGACCGTTCTCCTTAATAGCGATCGGTTCGATGCCGAGGCTGCATGGCAGCTGATCGAAAAATGGCGCGTGAGCAACATGTTCACCGTGCCGACCATCTTGAAAATGCTCGCCGAGCATCCCGCGGTCGATCGGTATGACCATTCGTCCCTGCGCCATGTCATCTATGCCGGCGCGCCCATGTATCGCGAAGACCAGAAGCACGCTCTCGCTAAAATGGGAAAGGTGTTGGTGCAATATTTCGGACTCGGAGAGGTGACCGGAAATATCACGGTCCTCCCCGCGGAGTTGCACGATGTGCAGGATGGACCCGGCGTAAAGATCGGCACGTGCGGCTATGAGCGCACGGGAATGCAGATTTCCATCCAGGATGATGACGGCCGCGAGCTTCCGCCCAACCAGATGGGAGAGATTTGCGTCTGCGGCCTCGCCGTGTTCGCCGGCTATTACAACAATCCGGAGGCGAACGCGAAAGCTTTCCGCGATGGCTGGTTCCGCACGGGCGATCTCGGCCATGTCGATGAACAAGGCTTTCTCTATATCACGGGCCGCGCTTCCGACATGTATATATCCGGCGGATCGAACATCTACCCGCGCGAAATCGAAGAGAAGATACTCACGCATCCCGCGGTCGTCGAAGTCGCCGTTTTCGGAATGCCCGATCGGACGTGGGGCGAAATCGGTATTTGTCTTTGTGTTCTCGCTAAAGGCGCGCAGCTCAACGAACGCGAGCTTATGACTTGGCTCGAAAGCAAGGTTGCGCGCTACAAACTGCCGAAGCGCGTGTTCTTCTGGGATGATCTGCCGAAAACCGGTTACGGCAAGATCAGCAAGAAGCTGTTGCGCGCCGAGCTCGAGACACGCGGATGCCTCGAAACCGTTGACGTGGAGAGAGCGCGGGCCTGATTCAAGTTCCCTCGCCGCGCGTGAAATGTAACATGGCCCCATCCCAAGATTCTCTTCCCCTTTCAGGCATTCGCGTTCTCGATCTGACGCGCGTGCGCGCCGGCCCGACGGCGGTGCGCCAGCTCGGCGATTGGGGCGCCGATGTCGTCAAGATCGAGATGCCGGAAGGGCTCGAGGCCGGCGATCCGCTTGGCGGCCCACGGCAGGGCTCCGACTTTCAGAACCTGCAGCGCAACAAACGCGGCATGACGTTGAACCTGAAAGATCCGCGCGGGATGGCTGTGTTCCGCCGGCTGGCGGCGGAGGCCGACGTGATCGTCGAAAATTTCCGGCCCGACGTGAAGGGTCGGCTGGGCATCGATTATGAATCGTTGAAGGCGATCAATCCGCGCATCATTCTGGCTTCGATCTCCGGCTTCGGACAGGATGGACCGTATCGCGACCGGCCCGGTTTCGATCAGATCGCACAAGGCATGGGCGGCCTCATGTCGATCACCGGTCTGCCGGGCCAGGGTCCTGTGAGGGTCGGCATTCCGATCGCCGATCTCACCGCCGGCATCTTCTGCTCGCAGGGAATTTTGTTGGCCTTGATCGAGCGCGAGCGGTCCGGCATCGGGCAATGGGTGCAGACCTCGCTCTTACAAGCGCAGATTTTCATGCTGGATTTCCAGGCGGCGCGCTGGCTGACCGAAGGCGAAGTGCCGAAGCAGGCCGGCAACAATCATCCGACCGCGATCCCGACGGGCGTATTCGAGACGAGCGACGGCTACATCAACATCGCGACGACGGGACAAAAAATCTGGGAGCGCTTCTGCCGGGCGATCGGTGCGGAAGAACTGATCGCCAATCCAGATTACGCAAACACGAAGTTGCGCTCGACCAATCGCGATCGCCTCAATGCGGAGATCGCCGTGAAACTACAAAGCGAGAGTAGCGACACGTGGATCGATCGCCTCAATGTGGCGGGTGTGCCCTGTGGACAAATCTACGCGATCGATCAGGTTTTTTCCGACCCGCAGGTACGACACCTGAACCCGCAGGCGACGATCGACTCGCCGCATGTCGGCAAGCTCACCTTGCTGCGCCAGCCAATGACGCTTTCGCGCACACCCTCGCACATGGAGCTTTATCCGCCGGCACTCGGTGAGCATACGGACGAGATCCTGCGCGAGGCGGGATTTGCGGCTGAGGAGATTGCAGAACTCGCGCGCGAACGCATCGTCTGAGCGTACGGCGGACGAGAGATCATCGCGGCGTCAGTGGCCGCTCTCTGGCGCGTTTCGCGACATCGAGGCGCGCTCGCTACTCCGGACGTGCGTAATCGATCCGGCAATAGGCGCCGCCCTGATGCGCTTCGACAACGTCATCGCCGGTTGTCTTGCCGCCGAGCGCGTCGGCATATCCATCGGCCGTCGATTGCGGCGACCAGCCGATCACGCCGCGATCGTCATCCTCCCACCACGTCATCCGCTTGTTGTTCGACGTGCCCCAGATTTTGATGCATCCGACGTTTTCTGCCTTAAGGGCGCAGACAACAAGGCTCGTGAGATCGTCGTAGGAAAGCCAAGTCGCGAGCATGCGCGCATCCCTGGGCTCCGGGAAGCAGGAGCCTATCCGCACCAGCACGCTTTCAATGCCGTGTTTGGCGAAATAAAGCTCGCCCATAAGCTCGCCGTAGCATTTGGACAGGCCATAGTAGCCGTCAGGACGAAACGTGCAGTCTACATCGAGGACTTCGTCACGCTGGTGAAATCCAACCGTATGATTCGATGAAGCGAAGAGGACACGCGCTTTCGTTTGGCGCGCCGCTTCATAGATGTTGTAGAGGCCGCGGATGTTCGGGCCGATCACTTCATCGAACGGGCGCTCGACTGAGACGCCGCCAAAATGCAGGATCATTCCGCAACCATCGGCAAGTCTGCGAATACGGCTTCCGTCGACATCGGCGAGATCCGCGAATTCGAATACGGCGCGCTCCGGAACTGGTCCGGGGAACGGCTGGATATCGGTGAGGCGCAAAGTCCAGCCCTGCCGCGTCAGCCCTGCTGCGAGAATGCGGCCGAGCGCACCTGATGCACCGGTCAATAGGACGGGCCTCATTGAATCGCTCGACACGGAACTCTCCTTTGCGCTGCCGCGGCATCGGCTTGACGCTCGTTGCCGCAGCACCTTATCCGAGCGTGCGGCAGATGATCGAGCGGAGACTCGCGTGGAGAAGAATGCATCGTGGACACCGGCGTCGCGATACCCGGATCCTGCCGTGCATGTCCTCGATCCGAGTTTTGCGCGCTATCACTTGCCGCTTGCCGCCGTGGAGCGGCTCGCAACCGGCTGCCGCTGGTGCGAGGGACCCGTCTGGTTTGGCGACGGGCGCTATCTCCTGTGGAGCGATATTCCAAACAACCGCATGATGAAATGGGAAGAGGAGACCGGCGTCGTCAGCGTCTTCCGCCGTCCCTCGAATTACGCCAACGGCAATACGCGCGATCGTCAGGGCAGGCTTGTGACATGCGAGCATATGCGACGTGTCACGCGCACCGAATACGATGGCTCGGTCACTGTCTTGATGGATCGCTTCGAAGGTAAGCGCCTGAATTCGCCAAATGACGTTGTCGTAAAGTCGGACGGCTCGGTTTGGTTTACTGATCCGCCTTTTGGCATCCTCGCCAATTACGAAGGACGCAAGGCGGAGGCGGAGCTTCCGCAAAACGTGTACCGGCTCGATACCGAGACGGGCGAAGCGATTGTCGTCGTCGACGGCATCAAAGGGCCAAACGGACTGTGTTTCTCGCCGGACGAATCGCGCCTTTATCTCGTCGAGTCGCGCGGCGTCCCGAACCGCAACATCCGTGTCTATGATGTCGGAAGCGATGGCCGAACGCTCTCCGGCGGCGACATTCTCATCGACGCCGGCCCCGGCGGCACGCCGGATGGCATGCGCTGCGATATCGACGGCAATCTCTGGTGCGGCTGGGGCATGGGCAGTAACGAGCTCGACGGCGTCATGATTTTCAACCCGGAGGGCAAGCCCATCGGCCGGATTGCGCTGCCCGAACGTTGCGCCAACGTTTGCTTCGGCGGTCCGATGCGCAATCGCCTGTTCATGGCGGCGAGCCAGTCGATTTATGCGCTTTATACGGCGACGCAGGGGGTTGCGGGCGGTTGAGCCTTGCGCGAAAGCGGCCTGAGCCCGATCTTTAGCCGATGCAAGCGCTTGATCTTGTCGAGACGAAAGCTGCTTCGCCGGCCGCCGCGCTCTCGCCGGAGGATGAGGCTGCGCTGAGGGAAGCCGTCGCCGCGCTCGAGCGCATGACGTTCGCCGGCCGGCTGACGGAAATGGTCGGGCGGCAGATCGATTTTGCCGGAAAGCTTGTGCCGCAGCCGATTTCCGGCGCTGTCGGCAAGGCGGTGACGCTAGCGCTCAAGGCGGCGCTGCGTGTTGCCCTGACGAGCCTCTCCAGGCGAACGGAAACACCTTCTCCGGCACGCGACCGGCGCAAGCTGCATCGCGCGCTCGTCACCGCCTCGGGCGCGGTCGGCGGCGCGTTTGGTCTTGTGACCTTGCCGGTCGAGCTGCCCGTCTCGACGACGTTGATCCTGCGTTCAGTCGCCGAGATCGCGCGTAGCGAGGGCGAGAACCTCGATGATCCCGAGGTCGCGCTTGCCTGCCTCGAGGTTTTTGCACTTGGCCGCCAGCCGGGAGCATCCGATCTCCTCGAGGGCGGCTATTTCGCACTGCGCGGCTTTCTCGCGAAATCGGTGAGCGAAGCAGCCCGCCACATCGCGGTCCGCGGCCTCGGTGGCGAGACCGCGCCCATTCTGTTGCGGCTGATGAGCCAGATCGCGGCGCGTTTCGGCTTAATTGTCACACAGAAGGTCGCGGCGCAGGCGATCCCGATCCTTGGTGCGGTCGGGGGCGCGGCGGTCAATCTTGCCTTCGCCCAACACTTCCAGTCGCTTGCGCGCGGCCACTTCATTGTTCGGCGGCTTGAGCGAACCTATGGTCACGCGCCGATCCGCGCGGCTTACGAGCGGATCGCGGCGGGTCTCCGCGGCGCTGACGAGGTGGGACCGAACTCCCCTGCTTTACCCAGGCGAAACGACGGCGCCGAGGTTTGACTTCGCGGTTCGATCGGCGGACAAAGCGGAGCTGATCTCATGTCCCGCAGGCCATGTCGAAGCTCAACGTCACGCTGATCGACAATTACGACAGTTTTACCTTCAACCTCGTCCATTATTTCGGGGCTGAAGGTGCGCGTGTCGACGTGCACCGCAACGACAAGATCGGCGTCGCCGAGGTGCTCGCAGCCGCGCCCGATGCCATTGTACTGTCGCCGGGCCCGTGCACGCCGCGCGAAGCCGGAATCTGCCTCGATCTCATCAAGGGCGCGCGCGGGCAATTGCCGATACTTGGGGTTTGCCTCGGCCACCAGGCGATCGGCGAGGCCTACGGGGGCAACGTCGTTCGCGCACCGGTCCCGGTGCACGGCAAGCGCTCGGTCATTCGCCATCAGGGCCGGTCGGTCTTTCGCGGCATCAACGGGCCTCTGTCCGCCACGCGCTACCATTCGCTTGTTGTCGAGCGTGACGGCCTGCCCCAGGCGCTGGAAGTTACCGCCGAAACCGATGACGGCCTGATCATGGGACTGGCGCATGCTGCGCATCCCGTGCATGGCGTGCAGTTTCATCCGGAAAGCATCGCCTCCGAGCACGGGCACCTCATGATCCAGAATTTCCTACACATTGCCGCGGCGTGGAACGAGAACCAACGCCGCGCCGCGTGAACGCCTCATGGAATCGTTCAAACCCTTCCTCGCCAAAGTCGCTGCCGGCGCCAATCTGAGCCAGGCGGAAGCGGCAGAAGCATTCGACGCGATGCTGTCGGGTGAGGTGACACCGGCGCAGATGGGCGGCTTCCTCATGGCGCTGCGCGTGCGCGGCGAGAGCGTCGACGAGCTGACCGGCGCCGTCACTGCGATGCGCGCGAAGATGCTAGGCGTCGAGGCGCCCGAACATGCCGTCGACGTTGTTGGCACCGGCGGCGACGGGGTTGGCTCCTATAATGTGTCAACGCTTGCCGCGATTATCGTCGCGGCTTGCGGCGTGCCGGTGGCGAAACATGGCAATCGCGCCGCCTCGTCGCGTTCGGGTGCGAGCGATGTCCTGACCGCGCTGAACGTGCGGATCGGACTTCCGGCCGAAGAAGTGGCCGCCTGCATAAGCGAAGCGGGCATCGGTTTCATGATGGCGCAGACCCATCACGCCGCGATGCGTCATGTCGGTCCGGCGCGTGTCGAACTCGGCACCCGTACGATCTTCAATCTGCTCGGACCGTTGTCGAATCCCGCCGGTGTGAAGCGGCAGCTTCTCGGCGTATTTTCCCCAACGTGGCTCGAGCCATTGGCGCAGGTTTTAAAAAATCTCGGCTCCGAGCGCGTGTGGCTCGTGCACGGGTCCGACGGGCTTGATGAGATGACGACGACGGGCCCCACGCACGTTGTCGCACTGGAAAATGGCGGAATTCGCCGCTTCGAAGTAACCCCGGAGCAGGCGGGTTTGCCGCGTTCGGAGATCACCTACCTCAAGGGCGGCGACGCCGCGCACAATGCAACGGCGCTGATGGCCGTGCTTGACGGCGCGCGCATACCTTACCGCGACATCGCCGTGCTCAATGCCGCCGCGGTGCTTGTCGTCGCCGAAAAGGCGCGCGATCTGAGAGAAGGAGCGGCGCTTGCGGCGCGTGCGCTCGATACGCGCGCAGCGCGAGCGACGCTTGCGGAATTAGTGCGTGTCTCGAATCGCGGTTCCGCGGCCGATAACGTCACCCCACTTGCTGCCGCGAGATGAGCCGTGGCTGACATCCTGCGAAAAATCGAAGCCTACAAACGCAAGGAGATCAGCGAAGCGAAAGTGCGCATGCCGTTCTCCGCGCTGCAGCGCGCCGTGCGTGATCACGATCCGCCGCGCGGTTTTGTGCATGCGATCGAGGCAAAGCGCGAGGAAGGCCGGATTGCGCTCATCGCCGAAATCAAGAAGGCGAGCCCGTCAAAGGGACTGATCCGCCAGCATTTCGATCCGCCGGCTCTTGCGCGCGCCTATTATGAGGGCGGTGCGGCGTGCCTTTCCGTCCTGACAGACGGGCCATCATTCAAGGGCGCGCTCGAACATCTTGAAGCCGCGCGCAAGGCAGCGCCCCTGCCGGCTATTCGCAAGGATTTCCTCTTCGATCCTTATCAAGTCTATGAAGCGCGTGCTTCCGGAGCCGACTGCATTCTGATCATCATGGCGTGCGTTTCGGACGATGAGGCGCGGGCCTTGAACACCGCCGCGCACGATCTGCATATGGACGTGCTTGTCGAAGTGCATGACGAGGCCGAACTCGATCGCGCGCTGAAACTCGAGACGCGGCTTGTCGGTATCAACAATCGCGATCTGCACACATTCGAAGTCTCGCTTGACGTGAGCGAGCGGCTGTCGAAGCGTGTGCCAAAAGACCGCATCGTCGTCGGCGAGAGCGGTATTTTCTGTCACGAGGATTGTTTGCGGCTGGAGCGCTGCGGCATCTTCACGTTCCTCGTCGGGGAAGCCTTGATGCGGCAAAAGGACGTTGCCGCGGCGACGCGCATGTTGCTGCAAGGCGAACCGACGCGCGCCGCCCGGGCGGTATAGTCCCGCGACTAATGCCCGATCTCACGCATCTCTCCGAGACCGGCGAAGCGCATATGGTCGACGTGTCGGCCAAAGCCGTGACCGAGCGTGTCGCGATAGCGGAAGGACGCGTCGTCATGCGCCCCGAGACATTGGCGCTCTGCCTTTCAGGACAGGCAAAGAAGGGCGATGTTTTCGCCACCGCCCGCATCGCTGGTATCCTCGCCGCGAAGAAGACGCACGAATTCATCCCGCTCTGCCATCCCTTGCTTTTGACCAAGATCAGCGTCGATCTTGAGGGCGACGAAAGCCTGCCGGGTGTGCGCGTGACGGTGATGGCAAAAGTGTCCGGCCAAACCGGTGTCGAATTGGAGGCGCTGACGGCGGCGTCTATCGCGTGCCTGACGATCTACGACATGCTGAAAGCCGCCGATCGCGGCATGCGCATCGAAGGGATCGCGCTTGTCGAGAAACGCGGCGGCAAGTCCGGCGATTGGGCGCGCAGCGCAGAAAAGAATGCCTGACACATTGCTGCCGGTCGAAGAGGCACTGGCGCGGGTGCTCGCAGTGCCGCGCGGCCCGTTGCGGCGAGAGATCGTGCCTTTGTCGCAAGCTTACGATCGCACGCTTGCGGCCGATCTCGCAGCCAAGCGCACGCAACCGCCGAAAGCCGTCTCGGCAATGGATGGATATGCACTGCGTGCGGAAGACGCACGCGCAGCGGGTGCACGGCTGACGATCATTGGCGAGAGTGCGGCCGGCCGAGGCTTTCTGGGACAAATCGGGGCCGGCGAGACAGTGCGCATTTTCACCGGCGCGCCGGTGCCGGACGGCGCCGATACGATCATAATTCAGGAAGATGTGGATGTTGACGGCAGCTCCGTTGTCTTCAAGGCGGCCGCAAAGCCCAAGACATTCATCCGCCCTGCGGGTCTCGACTTTCGCGAAGGCGAGGTGCTGCTGCGTGCCGGTAAGCGTTTAGGCGCCGCGGAAGTCGCGCTCGCTGCGGCGATGAATCATGCGGAACTCGAAGTCGCGAGCAAACCGCGAGTCGCGATACTGGCGACCGGCGATGAGCTCGTCATGCCGGGGAGCGAACCCGGTCCGGATCAGATCGTCGCGTCGAATCCGTTTGCGATCGCGGCCTTTGTTCGGCAAAGCGGCGGCGAGCCAATCGATCTCGGCATCGCCACCGACGATTTCGCCGCGCTTGAGCGCGCGATCGAACAGGCCGAGCGCGAAAAAGCGGATGTTCTCGTTACGCTCGGCGGCGCGTCCGTCGGTGCGCACGATCTTGTGCAATCGGCGCTGACGCGGCGCGGCATGCAGCTCGGCTTCTGGCGGATTGCGATGCGCCCGGGAAAGCCGCTCATCCATGGCTCGATGGGCGCGATGTCGATCCTCGGACTACCGGGCAATCCGGTGTCGTCGGTCGTCTGCGCGATTTTGTTTCTCGTGCCGCTGATTCGCCATTTGCAGGGCGATCCCGACGCCGGCGCAGCGCAGGACGAGCCGGCAATCCTCGGCGCCGATCTTCCCGCCAATGACGGACGCAAGGACTACCTACGCAGTCACTTCGCGCGCGATGCTGAAGGGCGCCCCGTTGCGACGCCCGCATCCCGCCAGGATTCCTCGATGCTGCGCATTTTAGCGGACTCGAACTGCCTCATCGTTCGCGCGCCGCATGCGCCGGCGGCGAAAGCAGGAGACATCTGCCAAGTATTGCGCCTTGCCTGAGCGCCTCAGTGCTGGCGCTCAGGCCGCATTCGATACGAGCCATCCTTACTACGGATGAACACCTCGTTGATCTGCGGATGGCGCACCGGCTCGCCCGACGTGTCCGGCACCAAATTCTGCTCCGAGACGTAGGCGACATACTCAGTCTCGGCATTCTCGGCGAGCAGGTGATAGAAGGGCTGGTCCTTCTTCGGCCGCACCTCCTCGGGAATCGATAGCCACCATTCCTCTGTGTTGGCGAAGGTCGGATCGATGTCGAAAATCACGCCGCGGAAAGGGTAGCGACGATGGCGCACCACCTGACCGATGGCGAATTTGGCGACACGTTCTGGCATGGCTTTTAGCGCAAGCCGCGAGAGCCCTGGCGGGGTGAGTTCCACGCCCGTTCGTATCGTGCGGGCAAAATCCATGTCAATGGCATGACTTGGTCAATGGCGCGACTTGGAACGCGGACCCTCCGGTCTGCAACACATTGCGCATGCATGCGCACTGGGAGGTTCGCGGTCCAGGCGCTAGGCGGCTTCGGCGAACCCATAAGATTGCGCATATTCCTTGTCTTTCGCCGCGACCTGCCTTGCGAGGTCGACGATGACTTTCGCTTGTTTCCACGTCGCATCGTCCTGCATCTTGCCGTCGATCATGGCGACGCCAGCGCCGTCCGGCACTGCCTCGAGGATGCGTTTGGCAAACGCCACCTCCTTCGGGTCGGGCGAGAACACGCGTTTGGCGATGTCGATCTGCGAAGGATGCAAGGTCCACGCGCCAGCGCAGCCCATGAGAAACGCGTTGCGAAACTGCACCTCGCAGGCAGTCATGTCGGCGATATCGCCGAACGGGCCGTAGAATGCCTTGATGCCGGCGGAGGCGCAGGCGTCGACCATCTTGCCGACGGTGTAATGCCAGAGATCCTGCTGGTAGCCGGCACGCGCACCGCCGCCGGCATCCGGGTCGGCGAGCACCTTATATTCGGGATGGCCACCGCCAACGCGCGTCGTCTTCATCGCGCGTGAGGCGGCAAGATCCGCGGGCCCGAGACTCATCCCGTGCATGCGCGGCGAGGCGCAAGCAATCGCGTCGACGTTCTTCACGCCTTCCGCCGTTTCAAGAATCGCATGGATGAGGATCGGCTTGCCGATGCCATGCCGCGCCTCGAGCTGCGCCAAAAGCTGGTCGAGATAGGCAATGTCCCAGGGGCCCTCGACCTTCGGCAGCATCACGACGTCGAGTTTTTGGCCAATGGCGCCGACGATTTCGGTAATGTCGTCAAGCGCCCAAGGCGAGTTCAACGCGTTGATGCGTGTCCAAAGGCCTGTGCCGTCGAAATTGTTGTTGCGGCCCATTTCGATGAAACCGGCCCGCGCCGCTTCCTTGGCGTCAGCGGGGATTGCGTCTTCGAGATTGCCAAGCAGTACATCGACTTGGCGCGCCATTTCGGCTGCCTTGGCGCGAACCTTTTCGAGATGCGCCGGGACGAAATGGATCATCCGCTCTACGCGAATGGGCAGTTCGCGGTATGGGGCGGGAGCCCCGATCGCCAGCGGTTCGAAAAATTTGCGTGGCGGCTTCATCGCGTCACTCCGTCTGTGCTGCAGCGCAATAGACGCCCCCGAAAGCGAACGCAAATGCGGGCCGGCAATT
>JAFAVH010000043.1 GCA_019242655.1 Methylobacteriaceae bacterium | reverse complement strand
GTTGCCGGCCTCTTTCGCGCTCCTGCTGATTTCGATGTTCGTCGAAGGTGCGCCCGGCATGCATGGTTTCGGTGGCGGCTGGGTGCTTTACCCGCCCTTGTCGTCGAACACCGGCCATCCAGGTCCGTCGATGGATTTCGCCATCCTGTCGATCCATCTCGCCGGCGCCTCGTCGATCCTCGGCGCGATCAACTTCATCACCACGATCTTCAACATGCGCGCGCCAGGCATGACGCTGCACAAGATGCCGCTCTTCGCTTGGGCGGTGCTGGTGACGGCGTTCCTGCTCGTCCTGTCGCTGCCGGTGCTTGCCGGCGCGATCACCATGCTGCTCACCGACCGCAATTTCGGTACGACCTTCTTCGATCCGGCAGGCGGCGGCGATCCGATCCTGTTCCAGCATCTCTTCTGGTTCTTCGGCCACCCCGAAGTCTACATCCTGATCCTGCCGGGCTTCGGCATCATCAGTCACATCGTCTCGACCTTCTCGCGGAAGCCGGTCTTCGGCTATCTCGGCATGGCCTATGCGATGGTGGCGATCGGCGTGGTCGGCTTCGTCGTGTGGGCGCACCACATGTACACGGTCGGCCTGTCGCTCAACACGCAGCGCTATTTCGTGTTCGCGACGATGGTGATCGCGGTGCCGACCGGCATCAAGATCTTCTCCTGGATCGCGACGATGTGGGGCGGCTCGTTGTCGTTCCGCGTGCCTATGATCTGGGCGATCGGCTTCATCTTCCTGTTTACGGTCGGCGGCGTCACCGGCGTCGTGCTCGCCAATGCCGGCATCGACCGTGCGCTGCACGAGACCTATTACGTCGTCGCGCACTTCCACTACGTGCTGTCGCTCGGCGCGGTCTTCGCGATCTTCGCGGCGTTCTATTATTGGTTCCCGAAGATGAGCGGCTACATGTACAATGAGACGCTCGGCAAGCTGCATTTCTGGCTGATGTTCGTCGGCGTCAACGTCACCTTCTTCCCGCAGCACTTCCTCGGCTTGGCTGGCATGCCCCGCCGCTACATCGATTATCCCGATGTCTACCACCTGTGGAACAAGGTCTCGTCCTACGGCTCGTATCTCTCCGGCGTCGGCGTCCTCGTGTTCCTCTACGTGATCTGGGAAGCGTTCGCGAAGAAGCGCGTTGCCGGCGACAATCCGTGGGGTGTTGGCGCGACCACCCTCGAATGGACGCTGCCCTCGCCGCCGCCCTTCCATCAATACGAGACGCTGCCGCGCATCACCGGCTCGGACCACTGAGCTGATCCGGCGCGCGGCCGGCGCGATTCAAACTGACGTGATCAAGTGAGCGATCTTTCCTATCATCTCAAAGCCGAAAGCGCCGCAGAGGTCTGCGACGCTTCGCCTTCGGACTTCGTGCAGCTTTTGAAGCCGCGCGTGATGTCGCTTGTCGTATTGTCGGCGCTGGCGGGCATTCTGCTTGCGCCGGGCCACGTCAATCCGGTGATCGGCTTTGCTTCGCTCGTGTCGATCGCGGTCGGGGCCGGCGCGGCCGGCGCGCTCAACATGTGGTACGACGCCGATGTCGACGCGATCATGATCCGCACGCGCGGCCGGCCGATTCCGTCGGGCCGCATCGACCGCGACGTCGCGCTCGGTTTCGGCCTGATGCTCGCGGCGTTCTCGGTCCTGACGCTCGGGCTTGTCGCGAATTGGCTCGCGGCCTCGCTGCTCGCCTTCACGATCTTCTTCTACATCGTCATCTATTCGATGTGGCTGAAGCGGGCGACACCGCAGAACATCGTGATCGGCGGCGCCGCCGGCGCGCTGCCGCCGATCGTCGCCTACACGGCAATGACCGGCTCGTTCAGCCTCTCCAGCTTTGTTCTCTTCGCCATCATCTTCGTGTGGACGCCGCCGCATTTCTGGGCCTTGGCGCTGATTAAGTCAGGCGATTACGCGCGCGCCGGCATTCCGATGATGCCGAACGTGAAAGGCCCGGACCGCACGCGGCTTGAAATCCTCATCTACACCTTGCTGCTCGCGCCACTCGGCGTGTTGCCGTTCGTGCTCGGCTTTGCCTCGATGCTTTACGGCGCGCTCTCGCTCATCCTCGGTGCGTTGTTCGTCGCGCTGGCCGTCCAGGTTTATCGTCGGCGCCAGGGCGACGCGGCGGAGAAAGCGGCGAAGCAGCTTTTCGCCTTTTCGATCCTTTATCTCTTCCTGCTGCTCGCACTCATCGTCGCCGAACACGGGCTCGGCCTCGCCGCGTTTGCGGCGCAATGAGCTCGATCGTGGATCACGACCCGTTCCCACGGCAGGACGTTTCGCTCACCCCGGCGCAGCAGAAGAGCCGGCGCGCGCGCAACATCGCGATCGGCGTGGCGCTCGGCCTGTTCGCGCTTTTGTTTTACGTCGTGACGATCGTGAAGCTCGGTCCCGGCGTTCTCAACCGGCCGCTCTGAAACAATGCGCCCGGCCAAGGAGAAGACTTATCGGCGGCGCCACCGGCGCGTTGCGCTGATCTTTTCCGGGCTCGTTGCCTGCATGGTCGGCCTCTCCTTCGCGGCGGTGCCGCTCTACCGGCTGTTCTGCGCCGCGACGGGGTATGGCGGCACCACGCAAGTCGCGCATGCCGCGCCGGGCGAGCCCGGGAAACGCGTTCTCACCGTGCGTTTCGACGCCAATGTCGCGCCCGGCCTGCCCTGGCAGTTCGCGCCGGAGACGCCTTCGGTCGCGCTGCGCACCGGCGAAACCAAGACCGTGTTCTACAGGGTCACCAACAATGCCGATTATCCGGTCGCAGCGACCGCGGCTTATAATGTCAGCCCCGATCAGGCCGGCGGCTATTTCGATAAGCTCGCCTGTTTCTGCTTTTCCGAGCAGACCTTGAACGCGCACGAAACCGCGGAATGGCCGGTCGTGTTCTTTCTCGATCCCGCGCTCGAGCAGGACGAGACGATGAGACATGTCGGATCGGTCACGCTCTCCTACACCTTCTTTGCCTCGAAGAATTCGCCGGCCAAGGTTTCGGGCAAGGTTTTGGAGAAGTCGGCCGACAATCGGACGCGGCCGGGAACGTGATCCCGGCCTTGACCCAAGCAATGGCCTCGCACACAAACGGCTGAAGCCGGCGAGAGAAAAGGACGAAGAGGACCGTCATGGCGGACGCCCATTTGAAGCCGAACCACGACTACCATCTCGTCAATCCGAGTCCGTGGCCGATCATCGGCTCGATCGGCGCGTTCCTGATGGCGGTCGGCGCCATCATGTGGATGAAGGGTCTCGCCATCGGCGGGCTGAAGGCCGGCGGCATCACATTCATCATCGGCACGCTCATCGTGCTTTACGTCATGGCCGCGTGGTGGACCGACGTCATCCGCGAAGCCGAGCACGGCGATCACACGCGCGTTGTTCAGATCAGCCACCGCTACGGCATGATTCTGTTCATCGCCTCGGAGGTGATGTTCTTCGTCGCCTGGTTCTGGGCCTTCTTCGATGCGAGCCTGTTCACCGGCGAGAGCATTCAATATTCGCGCGTCGAGTTCACCGGCGGACATTGGCCGCCGAAAGGAATCGAAGTCTTCGATCCCTGGCACCTGCCGCTCCTGAACACGCTCATTCTGTTGACGTCGGGCACGACGGTGACGTGGGCGCATCACGCGCTGCTGCACGGCGACCGCAAGGGGCTGAAGCAGGGACTCATTTTGACGATCGTGCTTGGAATCTGCTTCACCTGCGTGCAAGCCTATGAATACAGCCATGCCGCGTTCGCCTTCAAAGGCTCCATCTACGGCGCGACCTTCTTCATGGCGACCGGCTTTCACGGCTTCCATGTTCTCATCGGCACGCTCTTCCTGATCGTCTGCCTTTTGCGCGCTTATCTCGGTCAGTTCACGCCGCAGCAGCATCTCGGTTTCGAGTTCGCCGCGTGGTACTGGCATTTCGTCGACGTCGTCTGGCTGTTCCTGTTCTCCTGCATTTATGTCTGGGGTTCGTGGGGCGTGGTTGCCGCCGAACACGCGGGCTGAACACGCTGCTTTTTGTTCGGCGCTGCGCTAGATCGCCTGCATGCAACCTGGCGACAGCAGCTCCAATTACGAAGAATATCCGCCGGTTCCGCCGATCTCGACGGGGCTGCGCGGCCTTTGTCCACGCTGCGGGCAGGGACACATCTTTAGCGGCTTCCTGACGCTCGCGCCGAAATGCGAGGTCTGCGGTCTCGACCTCAGCTTCGCCGACACCGCGGACGGCCCGGCATTTTTCGTCTCCTTCGGCGTCGGGATGCTCGTCGTCGGCTTGGCGCTCATCATCGATATCGCCTATGAGCCGCCGCTCTGGCTGCATTTCGTCATCTCGCTGCCGCTGACGGTCATCGTGTGCCTGGCGCTGCTGCGTCCAGCAAAAGGCGTGATGGTCAACCTGCAATACCGCAACAAGGCGGAGCAGGGGCGGCTCGAAGTGTGACTGCGCGTGCATCCGCGCCGCTGCGCGGCCTCATCTTTCCCGCTCTCCTGGCGCTTGCCGGAATGGCGGTCCTGGTCTCGCTCGGCATCTGGCAATTGCACCGGCTCGCCTGGAAGGAAGCGTTGATCGCGCAGATCGAGGCGCGCGCGCATGCGTCGCCTGTGCCGCTGCCGCCCGAGCGCGACTGGCGTGATCTAAAGCCGCAGGATTACGAATACCGCCACGTCGCGCTCACCGGCCGCTTCGACGATCGCGCGGCGCCGGTCTTTCGCGGCAGCGACCCGGACGGGGGGGAGGGGCCGGGCTATCTCGTGCTTACGCCGTTGATCCTGCCGGACGGCAGCGCCGTGATCGTGAACCGCGGCTTCGTGCCGGACGCGGCCAAAGGCGCCGCCTCCTATTCGCCGCCTGCGGGAGAGGTCACCGTCACCGGGCTCATGCGCGAGCCGGAGCCGCGCAACCTGTTCACCCCGGCCGACCAGCCCGGCAAGAACCTTTGGTTCACGCGCGACCCCGGCGCGATCGCCGCGCAGCTTGGCTTGAGCCGGGCGGCACCGTTCTCCGTCGATGCCGATTTTTCCGGCGACCCCCGGGCCCTGCCGCGCGGCGGCACGACCGTGATCGCCTTCCCCAACAATCATCTTGGCTACGCGCTGACCTGGTTCGGCCTTGCTGTGGCGCTTGCCGGCGTATTCGGCGCCTGGGCGTGGACGCGCCTGAGACAGGGAGCCGCCCCCGGCGCCCTTGACCCACCGCGAATGTGGTAGAGAACGGCCGACACGCGATTTGCGACCGGGACAGGCGTTTGCACTACATTTCGACACGCGGCGAAACCGCGCCGCTCACCTTTTCGGAGGCGATGCTCGCCGGCCTGGCGCGCGACGGCGGCCTCTATGTGCCGCAGACCTATCCGGCGCTGACGCGCGAGGCGATTGCCGGCTTTGGCGGCCGCCCCTATCCGCACGTCGCGCAGGCGGTGATCGCGCCCTATCTCGGCGGCGAGATCGAGCCGCACGCACTCGCCGCGATGGCCGAGGCCGCATACGCCACGTTCGATCACCAAGCGGTGACGCCGCTCGTCCAGCTCGGCGACAATCTGTTCTTCCTCGAATTGTTTCATGGGTCGACGCTCGCCTTCAAGGACGTGGCGATGCAGCTCTTGGCGCGCTTGATGGATCATGCGCTCGCCGAACGCGCGCAGCGGCTCACCATTGTCGGCGCGACGTCGGGCGACACCGGCGCCGCCGCGATCGAGGCGTTCAAGGGCCGCGACAATATCGATGTCTTCATTCTTTATCCGCATAACCGCGTCTCCGACGTGCAGCGGCGGCAGATGACGACCGCGCCCGAAGACAACATCCACGTCATCGCGCTCGAAGGCACGTTCGACGATGCACAGGCAATCCTCAAAGCTTTGTTCAACGATAAGGTCTTTCGCGACGATGTCGGTTTGACCGGCGTCAACTCGATCAACTGGGCGCGCGTGCTGGCGCAGATCGTTTATTATTTCACCAGCGCGGTCGCGCTCGGCAGCCCGTACCGGCCGGTCTCGTTCGCGGTGCCGACCGGCAATTTCGGCGACGTTCTTGCGGGCTATATCGCCAAGCGCATGGGGCTGCCGGTCGAGCGGCTCATCGTCGCGACGAACGAGAACGACATTCTGACGCGCACGCTCGCGACCGGCCGCTACGAAGTTCGCGGCGTGACGCCGACGCAATCGCCGTCGATGGACATTCAGGTGTCGTCCAATTTCGAGCGGCTCCTGTTCGAAGCCGCGCATCGCGATGCGGGCGCCGTGCGCAGTTACATGGCGCGGCTGAAACAATCCGGCGCCTTCGATCTCTCGGGCGGCGATCTCAATGCGATCCGCGCCGATTTCGATGCCTTCGCCGCCGATGAGAAGACGACGCGCGACGAGATCGCGCGCACGTATCGCGAGACCGGCTACGTCATCGATCCGCACAGCGCCGTCGGCGTCAGCGCCGCGCGCAATGCGCTCGCGAAGGATGCGCGCACGCCGATGATCGCGCTCGGCACCGCCCATCCCGCGAAATTTCCGGATGCGGTGATGCAGGCAACCGGCATCAAGCCGGCGCTGCCGGCGCGGCTCGCCGCGATCATGCAGGGACGTGAACGTTTCGACGTGCTCGCCAACGATCAGGCGGCAATCGCCGATTATATCCGTGCGCGCGCCCGCGCTGCGCGCCAGCCGGCATAAACAGCAATGACCATCGAACTTACCAAACTGCCGTCCGGTTTGCGTATCGTCACCGATCATATGCCGGGCCTGGAGACCGCCGCGATCGCCGTGCATGTCGGCGTCGGCTCGCGCCATGAGAGCGAGCGCGAGCACGGCCTCTCCCATCTCCTCGAACATATGGCGTTCAAGGGCACGCGGCGGCGCTCGGCGCGTGCGATCGCCGAAGAGATCGAATCCGCCGGCGGCGATCTCAACGCGGCGACCTCGACCGAGCAGACCGCCTATTACGCGCGCGTGCTTGCCGAGGACACCGATCTCGCCCTCGACATTCTCGCCGATATCCTGATCGACTCGACTTTCGACCGCGACGAGCTCGAACGCGAGAAGAGCGTCATCCTGCAGGAGATCGGCTCGATCGAGGATACGCCCGACGATCTCGTCTTCGACATGTTCGGCGAGACCGCTTACGCGGATCAGCCGATCGGGCGGCGCATCATCGGCACGGCGAAACGCGTCGCCTCATTCGACCCGCCGTCGATCCACTCTTATCTCAAGCGCCATTACGGCGCCGAGACGATCATCGTCTCGGCCGCCGGCGCGGTCGATCATGCAAAGATCGTGGACGAGGCGCGCGCTCGCTTCGAGCATTTGCCGTTCGCGGCGCATCCGCAGACGCCGCCGGCGCGTTATACCGGCGGTGACATCCGCCTGAAACGCCGCTTCGAGCAGGCGCATATCGTCATCGGCTTCGAGGGCGTGTCCTATACGGACGACGACCAATACGCGGCGCATGTCTTTGCGAATGTCGTTGGCGGCGGCATGTCCTCGCGGCTCTTCCAGGAAGTGCGCGAGAAGCGCGGCCTCGCCTACACGATCCACTCGTTCAACTGGTCCTATTCCGACACCGGGCTCTTCGGCTTTTATGCCGCGAGCGGCGGACGCGAGCTTGCCGAACTCGTTTCCGTCAGCCTGGATTGTTTGGCGCAAGCAACGCAGACCCTCGATGAAGCCGAACTCGGGCGCGCGAAAGCGCAGATGAAAGTGTCGCTGCTCACTGCGCTTGAATCGTCGAGCGCGCGCGCCGAGCAGATCGCACGTCAGCTCGCCGTGTTCGGCCGCGTCATTCCGCGCGCCGAGATCATCGAGAAGATCGACGCGCTGACGATCGACGAGGTGCGCGCCGCGGGCGGCAGGCTCTTGCGCTCCGTCCCGACTGTTGCTGCAATCGGGCCGGTCGCGAAAGCGCCGTCGCCGGCTGCAGTCGCGGCACGGCTCGGAGCGATGTAGGCTTACGCGCATGGCCATCTTTCGCCTCGGGCCGCCGTCGGAAAGCGCGACCTTCGTGCGCGGCGACGGGCTTTATCTACGCCCGGCCGAGATGCGCGACTTTCCCGCCTGGTCGCTCTTGCGCGAGCGAAGCCGCGTGTTCCTCATGCCGTGGGAACCGACATGGCCGGCGGACGACCTCACACGCGCGAGCTTCCGCCGCCGCATCCGCCGTCATTCGGAAGAGATGGAGCAGGACGAGGCCTATTCGCTGCTTTTGTTTCGCGAGAGTGATGACGTTTTGCTCGGCGGTTTGACGGTCGGCCAGATCCGCCGCGGCGTCGCGCAGGCCGCGACGCTCGGCTATTGGATGGGCGCGCCCTATGCCGGACGCGGCTTCATGTCGAAGGCGGTACGCGCGGCGGTCGGCTTCGCGTTTGCGACGTTGCGCCTGCATCGCATCGAAGCCGCGTGCCTGCCGACGAATGAGGCCTCGATCCGCTTGCTCGAAGGCGCCGGCTTTCGCCGCGAAGGTTTCGCGCGCGCTTATCTGCGCATCAACGGCGCGTGGCAGGACCACGTGCTCTATGGGCTGCTCGAAAGCGATCCGGTGCCGCTGAGGATGCGCAAGCCAGCCGCGGTGCCGCGCATCTAGTGGTCCCCAATCTGACGACTTCCATCTGGGACATGAGATGGTCGGCTTTGGGGACGGCCAGCAGTCGCCATGAAGACTGCCCCACAAGCTCTTGCATCGGACCCTGGGGGCGCTCTTACGGTAGGAGGGCTGGCAGGGAAGGTCGGGCAAGCTGAAGGGTGCGGGATGGACTACACATCAGCGATGGCGGAGTTGCTCTCATCTCATGGGTTCCGTCGCTTCACTATGTCTCGTACGGGACTTGGGCACCTGTTGCTGGCCGGACGCCTCGACGACCGACCCATCGACATCGTGCTCGACACTGGAGCGGGCAAGACCTTCGTTGAACTGGGCTATTGCCGATCCGAAGGAATCGCCCTGACCGACACCGGGCAGCCGGCAGCTCCCGCGGCTGCGGCGGGCGGTGGCTCCGTCTCCAATGTTCACGTGCTGGGCGATGTCCGGTTGACCCTCGACGGGCTGCCCCTCCGGTCCCATGGCATATTCGCGATCGACATGACCCATACCAACCAAAAGCTGGCGATGAGGGGTGTCGACCCCATCCGCGCGGTCATCGGGCAGGATGTCCTGCGCTATCATCAGGCGGTGATCGACTATGCGACATTGGCTCTTTTCCTCAAGGAGAAACCGGCTCCCTAGTGCGCTATTGACTTTGTCTGAAAATAATCCTATACATTGCCGTCCCCGTCCTGAAGAGGGCGTCTCATGAGCGTGCTTGAACGCGACGGGGACCGGCGCCTGCGGGCGAGGTGACGCAACCTTGCTCCCGGGAGGTCTCGCAAACGCCGGTCTGCTTTCGCAAGAAGGAAGCCGGCCAGTGACCCGTCCGTCCGGCACTACGACCGGTCCGGGGTGTTTGCCCCTGGG
>JAFAVH010000029.1 GCA_019242655.1 Methylobacteriaceae bacterium | reverse complement strand
CCATCGCCTTCATCAGGTGAATCGTTGCCGAATACATCCCGGCCTGCATGTCGTTCGGCATGTTGTGGCGTGGATGCTTCTCGCTGAAGCGCTTGGCGAAGGCGCGTGAATCGTCATTGCGATCCCAGTAATAGGGCGTCGCGATCTTGACGTTCTGCACCGCCTTCAACCCGAGGCTCGGAATGTTGGTGACGTTGAGGATGAGCCCGGCCATGCGCTGCTTGTTGCCGAGCCCAAACTCCGCCGCCTGCTTCAGCGTGTTGTTCGTGTCGTCGCCGGCATTGGCGATGCCGACCACGTCGGCGCCCGAAGCCTGCGCCTGCAGGAGATAGGACGAGAAATCCGCTGTATTGATCGGATGACGCGCGGCGCCAAGTACTTTGCCGCCGGCCGCTTCCACCGCATCGGCGGCGCTCTTCTCGAGGTCCTTGCCGAAGGCGTAATCGGCGGTGATGAAATACCAGGTCTTGCCACCCTCGGCGACAAGTGCGCGTCCGAGCGAGTGGCCGAGCGACCAAGTGTCATAGGTCCAGTGGATGAAATTCGGCGAGCATTGCGCGCCGGTCATCACGGAGGAGCCGGCGCCGGAGCCGATCAGCACCTTGTTCTTCTCGGTCGTCAGCGCGTCGACGGCGAGCGCCACCGCCGAATTCGGCACGTCCATGATGACGTCGACGCCTTCATTGTCGAACCAGCGCCGCGCGATCGAGACGCCGACATCGGGCTTCTGCAGGTGATCGGCCGAGACGATCTCGACCGGCACGCCGAGCTTCTGCGCGTAATCGTCGACCGCCAATTGCGCGCCGATGACGGAACCGATGCCCTGGTAATCCGCATAGACGCTCGACATGTCGTTGAGCACGCCGATCTTCAGGGGCTTTGCGCCTTGCGCGAAGGCGCCAACGGGCATTGCGGCGCCGAGAAGCCCGAGCTTCAGCATGTCTCTGCGGTTCATCATTCCTCCCCAAATATTTTCGTTAGCCGGGGACCAAGCACCCGCCGGCGACCTGCGGCCTTTTATCACGTAGCTTAAGAGTTGTCCGCTCAGATGTGGCGGTAGGCGCGCTCGAGATAGGCGAGGCTCTGGCCAGGCGCGTAGCGCGCCTCTACGACGGCGCCGATCAGGATGGAGTGGGTCGAGGCGGTGACGACCTCGGTCACGCGGCAGTCGAACACCGCGAGCGCACTCTTGAGCACAGGCGCGCCGGTTGCCAGCGTGCTCCATGACCCATGGGTGAAGCGCTCGGCCGGGTGCATCTGCGAACGGCCGGCAAAATGATCGGCGAGCCACTGGTCGGACGAGGCTAGCGTGTTCACGCAAAAGCAGCCGTTGCCGAGGAAGCGCTCGGCCGAGCGGCCGTTCTTGTTGATGCAGAAGAGCACCGTCGGCGGATCGTCGGAAACCGAGACGACGGCGCTCGCCGTGATTCCCGCCCGCCCCTTCGGGCCGTCGGTCGTGACAATGTGCACCGCCGCCAGCACGCGGCTCATCGCATCGCGAAAAGCGGCGCGCGTTGCATCAGAGACCGTCCAGAGGGCCTCGGTCATCCTTGCTGCTGCAGTGCCTTCGGCGGACATCCGCTCCTCGCGGGATTCCGGTCAATATAGGTCAACGGCGGAAGCCCGGCAGCCGTCCTAGCCGATCCCGGTTAAAGAAGGGCATCTGCGCCCCGCTGGCGAATTGCGGGCGGGCATGGCGCTTGCTAGCGTCGCGCCGTCGATTTGGGGCGATTTGCTTCGCCGGAGGCCGGGACTCTAGCGCCCTCTATGGACGTTTTTCTTCAGCAGCTCATCAACGGCATCGCGCTCGGATCGATCTATGGACTGATCGCCATCGGCTACACGATGGTTTTCGGAATCATTGGCATGATCAATTTCGCCCACGGCGACGTGTTCATGCTGTCAGCCTTCATCGCCCTTATTATTTTTCTGGCGCTTACCCAATTCCTCGGGCTGTCGTCGCTGCCGCTTGTCTTCGTGCTCGTGCTCATTGCAGCGATGGTGCTGACCTCCCTGTGGAACTTCGTGATCGAGCGGGTGGCTTATCGGCGTCTGCGCGGCTCGTTTCGATTGGCGCCGCTGATCTCGGCGCTTGGGACTTCGATCTTTCTCGCCAATTTCGTTTATGTCGTGCAGGGACCGCGCAACAAAGCCGTGCCGCCGATCTTCACGGACGTGATCCATATCACCGCTGGCTCCGGCGGCTACAAAGTGACGCTCTCGTACAAGCAGATCCTCATTGTCGCGGTCACGGCGGTGCTGCTCGCCGCATTCTGGTATGTCGTGCAGAAGACGCCGCTCGGGCGTGCGCAGCGCGCCTGTGAGCAAGACGCCAAGATGGCGGCGTTGCTCGGCGTCGACGTCGATCGCACGATCGCACTGACATTCGTCATCGGCGCGGCGCTCGCCGCGGTCGCCGGCGTTCTGTTCATGCTCTACTACGGCGTGGTGAACGCCGCCGATGGTTTCGTACCCGGCGTGAAGGCGTTCACCGCCGCCGTATTGGGTGGGATTGGCTCGCTGCCGGGCGCGGTGCTCGGCGGATTATTGATCGGTCTTATCGAAACGTTTTGGTCCGCATATTTTTCCGCCGATTACAAAGACGTCGCCGCCTTCTCGATTCTCGCCATCACGCTGATCTTCGTTCCTTCGGGGCTGCTCGGCCGGCCCGACGTGGAGAAAGTCTGACTCGTGTCGAGCGCGGCGCCCGGTCGGTTCGATTTTATGCGGGCGTCGAAGGACGCGGCGCTGGCCGCGATCATCGCGGCCGGGCTGTCATTCCCGATCCTTGCGCTGCGCGCCGAGCCCGACATCGACAACCGGATCACATTGCAAGGACGATGGTCCTGGCTTTTCATTGCCGCCGCGATTGCATTTGCTGGTCGTTTTGTTTTGGCGCTCCTCAACGTCCGCCCGCGCCGAAAGCCTGCAACGGACGAAGCGCTGCCTGCCTCCGCCTATCGTGCCGCAAGATTCATCGGACCGGCAGGATTGGCGCTGCTCTTCGTCTTCCCGCTGGCCATGTTTGCCGCACTCGGGCCGCAGGGCTCGCTCAAGTGGATCGACAATTACGGCATCCAGATTCTGATTTACGTGATGCTCGGTTGGGGCTTGAACATCGTTGTTGGGCTCGCCGGGCTGCTCGATCTTGGTTATGTCGCATTCTACGCCGTCGGCGCGTACTCTTATGCACTGTTGTCGACGACGTTCGGCCTGTCGTTTTGGCTCTGTTTGCCGCTCGCCGGAATCCTCGCCGCCTTCTGGGGCATCCTCCTCGGCTTCCCAGTGTTACGGCTGCGCGGCGACTATCTCGCGATCGTCACGATGGCCTTCGGCGAGATCATCCGCATCGTGCTCGTCAATTGGAGTGTCGTGACGAACGGTGATGCCGGCATTTCCAGTATTCCGCGCGCGAGCTTTTTCGGCCTGCCTTTCACGGCAGGACCGAACGGCTTCGCCGCAACGTTTGGGCTGAAGTTCTCGCCGATCCATCGCGTGATCTTTCTCTACTATTTGATTCTCTGCCTCGCGCTGCTCACCAATTTCGTCACTGTACGGCTGCGCCGGCTGCCGATTGGCCGCGCCTGGGAGGCGCTGCGCGAGGATGAGATCGCCTGCCGCTCGCTCGGCCTCGATACCGTGAAACTCAAACTTGCCGCTTTTGCGCTCGGCGCGATGTTCGGTGGCTTTGCCGGCGCCTTCTTCGCCGTGCGGCAGGGATTCGTTTCGCCATCGAGCTTCACCTTTATCGAGAGCGCGACGATCCTCGCGATTGTCGTGCTTGGCGGACGCGGTTCGCAGCTCGGCGTCGCGCTGGCGGCGGCCGTCATCATTGGTGGCTCGGAGATTTTGCGTGAGCTTGATTTCTTGAAGCAAATTTTCGGTGAGGATTTCGATCCGACCCAGTACCGCATGCTGATCGTCGGCATCGCGATGGTCATGATGATGAATTGGCGGCCGCGCGGCCTCGTCGCGACGCGCGCGCCGACCATCGCGCTCGGTGAGCGCCGAGCGATTTCGGGTGCGTTGGTCAAAGAAGGCCACGGTTGATGGCGAGCGGATCGGCTTGATGCATCGAGATCCGCTGCTCACCGTCGAGCATCTGACCATGCGTTTCGGCGGCCTCACCGCCGTCGACGATCTTTCCTTCGAAGTGCGTCGCGGCGATATCACCGCATTGATCGGGCCGAACGGCGCCGGCAAGACCACGGTCTTCAATTGCGTCACCGGTTTCTATCGGCCGAGTGCAGGGCGGCTCGTGCTGTCATCCGGTGAGCGTTTCGATGCGGCCGCGGTAGACGCGCTGACCAAGTCGGGCCGCCGCTATTCGCGGCAGGACGGTCTCTTCCTGCTCGAACGCATGCCGGACCAGGAGATTGCCCGCGAGGCGCGTGTCGCACGCACCTTCCAGAACATACGCCTGTTCACCGGCATGACGGTGCTCGAAAACCTGATGGTTGGTGAGCACAATCCGCTGATGCGCGCGTCGGGATATTCGCTGTTCGGGCTTTTCGGCTTGCCGCAATATCGCAAGCGCGAGGCGCAGGCGCTCGACCATGCCCGCACCTGGCTCGAGCGCATTGAGCTTACCGCACGTGCCGACGATCCCGCCGGCGCTTTGCCATACGGCGCGCAGCGCCGTCTCGAAATCGCCCGCGCAATGATGAGCGAGCCGACGCTGCTTTGTCTTGACGAGCCGGCTGCCGGATTGAATCCGCGCGAATCGGCCGAGCTCAATGAACTCTTGCGCGACATTCGCGATGAGCGGGGTACGTCGATCCTGCTCATTGAGCATGACATGTCCGTCGTCATGCAGATTTCCGATCACGTCGTCGTGCTCGATTACGGCGAGAAAATCGCCGACGGCCGGCCCGATGAAATCCGCAACGACGCCCGCGTGATCGCCGCTTATCTCGGCGTCGAGGATGAGGGAGAAGTCGAAGAAGTCGAAGCTGCGCTCGCTGCCGGACAGGCAAGATGAGCGAAGCGCTGCTTAGCGTTCGCGGCGTTACTGCCTATTACGGCAACATCATCGCATTGAAGGGCGTCGACGTCGACGTTGGCCAAGGCGAGATCGTTGCGCTGATCGGCGCCAATGGCGCGGGCAAGTCCACGCTGATGATGACGATCTTCGGCAATCCGCGCGCGCGCGACGGCGCAATCACCTTCGATAAACGCGAGATCACGCGATTGCCGACACACGAGATCGCGCGGCTCCCGATCGCGCAATCGCCGGAAGGACGGCGCATCTTTCCGCGCATGACGATCCTTGAAAATCTGCAAATGGGCGCGGCGCTCGGCGAGCGCGCGCGGTTCAGCGAGGATCTCGATCGCGTCTTCACGATCTTCCCGCGCTTGAAGGATCGCGCGCATCAGCGCGGCGGCACGTTGTCGGGGGGCGAGCAGCAAATGCTGGCGATCGCGCGCGCCCTCATGCGCCGCCCGCGGCTTTTGCTCCTCGACGAGCCGTCGCTCGGCCTCGCGCCCTTGGTTGCCAAGCAGATTTTCGAAGTGATCGCCGACCTCAATAAATCCGAAGGTCTCAGCGTCTTCCTCGTCGAGCAGAATGCTTATCACGCGCTGCGCCTCGCCCATCGCGGCTACGTCCTCGTCAACGGCGCGATCACGATGGCGGGCAGCGGCGCGGAGCTGCTGGCGAGCCCGAAAGTGCGCGCCGCCTATCTCGAGGGGGGCGCGAGAAAAGCAGCTCCGACCGCTGCATCACCCGAAGCGGTCTGATGCCGGAAAACCTTTGGACCTTTCTCTTCCTCACCTGCGTCATCGGCGGCGCGGCAGCCTTTGCGACCGGCCGCGCCATCGCGCTGACATGGCGGCCATTCTGGCAGGCGCTCGCCTACATGATTCCGCTGACCGGCGCGGTCCGCTTTCTGCATTATGCGCTCTTCGGCGAAGACATCCTTGCGGCCGGGGCGGCGCTTCTGGCGCTCCTGATCTTGCTTGCAGTTGCGGCGATGGCGTTTCGGCTCACGCAGGCGCGGCAGATGGCGCGGCAATATCCCTTCGCCAGGACTGCCGCCGGGTGGCATGCGCGCGCTGACGAAGAGCCGAGGTGACAAGCGGCGTCAAAGACGCGATCATTCCGGAAAACAGGGGAGTCACGATGCAACGCAAACTGCTTCTTGCGGCGGTGACCGCAGCCGCGATGGCTTATGCCGGCGCCGCCTCGGCGCAGATCAAGCTCGGCGTCGCCGGTCCGCTCAGCGGCGCCAATGCGGCGTTTGGCGCACAATTGCGTAACGGCGTTGATCAGGCCGTCGAAGACATCAACGCGGCGGGCGGCATTCTCGGCAAGAAGCTGTCGCTGTCGGTCGGCGACGATGCCGCCGATCCGAAGCAGGGGCGCAACGTCGCCAACAAATTTGTCGGCGACGGCATCACCTGGGTTGTCGGCCACTTCAATTCCAGCGTGACGATGCCCGCATCGGAGACCTACAACGAGAACGCCATCATCGACATCACGCCGGCCTCGACCAATCCGCAGATCACCGAGCGCGGCTACGGCTTCATGTTCCGCACCTGCGGCCGCGACGACCAGCAGGGCGGCGTCGCCGGCAAATATCTCGCCGAAAATTACAAGGGAAAGAAAATCGCGATCGTTCAGGACAAGACGACGTACGGAAAGGGTCTGGCCGACGAAACGAAGAAGGCGCTGAACGCCGGCGGGATCCGCGAGGTGCTCTATGAGGGCCTCAATGTCGGCGAGAAGGACTATTCGGCGATCGTCTCGAAGATCAAAGCATCCGGCGCCGATCTCGTTTATTACGGTGGCGTACATACGGAAGCAGGTTTGCTCGTGCGGCAGATGCGCGATCAGGGCGTGCAGGCGCCGTTGATGGGCGGAGACGGCATTGCGTCGGAAGAATTTGCGTCGATCGCAGGTCCGGGCGCCGACGGCACGCTGATGACTTTTCCGCCCGATCCGCGTCTACGGCCCGAGGCGGCGGAGGTCGTGAAGAAATTCGAGGCGAAGAAATTCAATCCCGAGACGTACACGCTCTATAGCTACGCGGCCGTGCAGATCCTGAAGCAGGCGGCGGAGCAGGCGAAGTCGGTCGACACGCAAGCGATGATCGACGTCATGCATTCGGGCAAGCCGTTCAAGACGGTCATCGGCGACATCTCGTATGACAAGAAGGGCGACGTCACCCGTGCCGATTACGTCGTCTATCGCTGGACGAAGGGCAGCGACGGCAAGATCACGTACAAGCAGCTGTGATTACTTCGGATTGAAGCCGACACCTGTCTCCAATCCCGCACAACGAATGAGGCGGCTGTCGGCGACGGCGGCCGTGCGATGGCGCGTCGCATGCTGGTAATCGGGATTGCGCAGCATGTCGACGAAGGCTTGCGCCGTCGGATAGTAGGCGACGAAGGCGAGGTCCCAGCGCTCATCCTGCGGGCCGATCAGCATAAGTTCGGGCGCACCGATCCATAGCTGCTTGCCGCCGACCCCATTGAAATACGGTGCGGCCTCGGTGCCGTAGCGGCGATAGGCGTCGCGTCCGCTGACTTTCTCGCCGGCTTCGGGATCGCTGTCGCGATACGCTGCAAATGCGTGGAACCGCAGCAAATTGATCATGTGCACCGGGCGGTCGAGCGGCAGGCCGAATATCGCTTTGAACTGCTCGCGCGTCGGATCGACGTGACCCCTTGCTTCGCCCAATGCTTGGCTCATTGCCGCGCACTTGCGGAGGCGCCCATCAAGGTCAGCACGTGCGCGGCGACAGAATGCGCGAGACCTTCGAGGTCGTAGCCGCCTTCGAGCACGGAGACGACGCGGCCCTTCGCGTGCTTCTGCGCGACATCCATCAGCTTGCCCGTCGCCCAGGCGAAATCGTCTTCGACAAGCATGAGATTGGCGAGCGGATCGCGCTGGTGCGCATCGAAGCCTGCCGAGATCAGCACAAGATCGGGCGCGAATGTATCGAGGCGCGGCAGGATCGCCGTCTCGAATGCTTCGCGGAAGCGCTCGCCGCCGTCGCCGGGCCGAAGCGGCGCGTTGACAATCGTGTCGTGCTCGCCGCGCTCGTTGCGCGCGCCGGTGCCGGGATAAAGCGGCATCTGATGCGTCGATGAATACATGACGGTCTGGTCGGCCCAGAAAATATCCTGCGAGCCGTTGCCGTGATGCACGTCGAAATCGATGATCGCGACGCGCTCGGCCCCATGCACCGCCTGTGCATGCCGCGCCGCGACCGCCGCCTGATTAAAGAAGCAGAAGCCCATTGGCGTCGCGCGCTCGGCATGATGGCCGGGCGGCCGCATCGCGACGAAAGCGTTGTCGACCTTGCCGGTCATCACTTCGTCGACGGCGCGCGTCGCGCCGCCGATTGCGTGCATCATGGCCGCCCACGTGCCCGGACTCATCGCGGTATCTGCATCGAGCTGCACGATTCCTTCTTTCGGTGCGGCGCGTTCGATCGCGTCGAAATAATCTTCGGGATGGACGCGAATCACCGCGGCACGCTCGCCGAACGGCGCCTGCTCGCGCGTGAGCGTGTGAAAGCGCCCGTCTTCCAGGACCTGCTCCACCGCGCGCAACCGATCCGGCCGTTCGGGATGGCCGCGGCCCATGTCGTGACCAAGCCCGGCGGGGTGGCTGAGAAGCAGTGTTTTCGACACAAAATACCTCCGAGAGAGACGCAGTTTCGCGGGCTCGCCGCGCGAAGTCCATCGTTTGCGAGGGACTGTCCGCGGCCGGATCATCTGTGGCGTGGGCGCAACAGGCGCAGAGCTTTACGTTGGCGGCCGTCCAGAGCGCTAAGATTATGGTAATTAGACCCCTAATAGGCTGAGCCGTTCAAATTGGGGGTCGTGCCCATGAATTTCCGCTCCTTTGCCCTTCTCGGCAGCGTCGCAGCGCTCCTCGGCGGTTGCAATTACCAGGGCGTCCCCGATCCCTCGGTGTCACAGAAGGACGCGCAATATCTTGCGCTCGTGCCGAAGGTTGAGACCAACGTTCAGTTCGAGCGCTATCGCGTCGACGATCCGACCGGAGAGGCGCCGGGGACAATCGTCGTCGATACGAAGGACAAATACCTCTACTTCGTCGAGCCTGGCCGCAGGGCGATTCGCTACGGGGTCGCGACGGGCCAGGAAGCTTATGGCTGGACGGGTGTTGCACGCGTCGCGAAGAAGGCCGAATGGCCGCATTGGATGCCGCCGGCCGACATGCTGAAGCGGTGGCCGCATCTTGCGCCGACGGCGCGCGCAGGTGGTCTGCCGGGTGGGCCGGACAATCCGCTCGGTTCGCGCGCGCTCTACCTGTTCCAGGGCAACAAGGACACGATGTATCGCATCCACGGCACGAACGAACCCGAGAGCATCGGCCAGGGCGTGTCTTCAGGCTGCATCCGCATGCGCGACATCGATGCGATCGACCTCTACAACCGCGTCAAGGTCGGGACGAAGGTCGTCGTCAGGTAAGACGCGGCGCTCGCGCTCACGCTTCGGTATCGATCGCGAGCCAGCGCGCACGCTTGCTCGCGTAAAGCTCCTGCTTCGGCGCAACGACGCTCGGATCGTCGAGCGTGCCGACGCGGATGACCACGTAACCCGGCAAAACCTCGGGTTCGTTGATGACCCCCGAGCCGCAAGCCGGACAGAAGCAGCGTTTGATGCGCCGCCCTGAATCAGATGCGGACTCGTATGTCTGCAGTTCGCCTTGCGTGATGCGGAATCCGCCGCGCGGGACCGCGAGCCCGACGTGAAACGCACTGCCGCCGGAGCGCTGGCAATCGCGGCAATGACAAACGAATTGCCGGAACGGCTCGCCGGTGAACGTGTAGCGCACCGCGCCACAGAGACAGCCGCCTTCCGCGTTCATGTGAACCTCCTTGTCTTTATCTTTACACCAAGCAAATGGCTGCGGGGCGGCCACGCGATGCGGCTTCAGTGGCCTGGCATCGAACTCGGGTTCCGCGAAGCGTGACGGACAGCATGAATGATGATCTCGTCCAACCCGATCTCGAAGACGAGATAGGGGTAAGGAGAAACGACGAGCCGGCGAATGCCCGGCTGATCGGTTGCTTGGCCAAGCTGAGGGTGGTGCGCCAGCAAATCGAGCAGTAGTCGAATGCGGCCCTGCGCACGCTTGGCACCTTGCGGTGATCTCTCGTGAATATAAGCGAGCACGCCATCGAGATCGGCAAGCGACGGTCGCGTAAACCGTAGCTTCACAAGCCGTGTTTCGACCACACCGCTTGTACCTCGTCATCGTAAGCAAATTCACCGCGCGTGGCCGCTTCTCTCGACCGACTTATTGCGGCTCTCTCATCAGGCGTAAGCGTTGCGACTGTCTGCGCGCCTTCCGCAAATTGAAGAACGAGGCGAGCAATATCGTCTTGAGCGTCGGGCGATAGGCTCCGCGCGGCTTCAACGGCTCGATCCAACAATTTCGTCATAGGACAAAAGATACCTTAGTCTGAATCTTACCGCCAGATTTGCAACACAAGCCCGGAAAACTCTCGGTCGATCGATAAAAGCTCTTGTGCCGTCAGATTTTTTCCCTATGTTGCGGACTGCCCAAATCGCACGTGCCTGTGGTCGTGTGTCGGTCGGCGGCAATCCGGACAAGAGGCCGGAGAACCGTCGTAGAGAAAACCGGCAGCCGGAGGCGAACCGGCGAACCCCGTCTCTGCGGGGGATCGCGACTTAAAGCAACGACGGACCGGGCTTTTTTGGTCTCTGTTGGCCCTCCAAAGGCCGACTTACCAGAGAGGCTTGTCTTTCTTGCCGGGCGTGCGGACGGGAATTCTCCCTTCCAAACGATGGCCACTTTAATCCTTGGGGCGAAATCCGCCTTCAGGGAGAATCGTGTCCAACGGCGCAGCACCCGACCGGGGCCGCTCAAGCGGAATCGGTCATGGTTGGCGGGTCAACTCGCTCGGCTTCGCGTCTCCATCGCGCGGGCCCTGCTGAGCATCGCCATCCGACGAAGCTCGAACCCAAAGGCGTGGGACAAACCCGCGCCCTTCGAAGGGATGCCGCGATGACCGATCGTATCCTCCAGTTCCTGCGTGATCGCCGCGAGGCGGGACGCGACACTGGCCCTTGCCTCGTCGTCGACCTCGACGTCGTGCGCGAGAACTATCGCGCCTTTGCCAAGGCGCTCCCCGACACGCGCGTCTTTTACGCCGTGAAAGCCAACCCCGCGCCGGAAGTGCTCGGTCTGCTTGCGCGGCTCGGCTCGTGCTTTGACGCGGCGTCCGTCGTCGAGATCGAGCAGGTGCTCGCAACCGGCGCGTCTCCCGAGCGCATCAGCTTCGGCAACACGATCAAGAAAGAGCGCGACATCGCGCGCGCCTACGCGCTCGGCGTCCGTCTCTTTGCGGTCGATTGCGAAGCCGAGGTCGAGAAGATCGCGCGCGCGGCGCCTGGCTCGCGTGTCTTCTGCCGCATTCTCTGCGACGGCAGCGGCGCGGAATGGCCGCTGTCGCGCAAGTTCGGCTGCGCCGCGGAGTTGGCGCCGCGTGTGCTCGAGCACGCGCATCGGCTCGGTCTCGTCGCACATGGGCTCTCCTTCCATGTCGGGTCGCAGCAGCCGAATCCGCGCATGTGGGACGGCGCGCTGAAGGCAGCCTCGGCGGTGTTCCGCGATCTCTCCGAGCGCGGCATCAACCTGCAGATGGTCAATCTCGGCGGCGGCTTTCCGACGAAATACACGAAGGACGTGCCGGCGGTGAAAACCTACGGGCAGACGATCTTCCGGGCGTTGCGCAAGCATTTCGGCAACCGCATCCCCGAGACGATCATCGAGCCGGGCCGCGGCATGGTCGGAAATGCCGGCATCATCGAAGCCGAGGTCATCCTCGTGTCGAAGAAGTCGGACGAGGATAAGATGCGCTGGGTCTATCTCGACATCGGCAAGTTCAACGGGCTCGCCGAGACGACGGACGAGATGATCCGCTATCCGATCCGCACCGCGTTCGACGGCGATCGCACGGAACCGTGCGTGCTGGCGGGCCCGACCTGCGACTCGGTCGACGTGCTCTATGAGAAGAGCCCGTATCCGCTTCCGGTCAGCTTGGAGATCGGCGCCAAAGTGCTGATCGAAGGGACCGGCGCGTATACGACGACCTACTCGGCGGTCGGCTTCAACGGCTTCCCGCCGCTCGAGACGCACGTGATCTGAACGCGCGCTGCGCGGATTGAACAGGCCAGCGGCGGAACGTCCATTCCGCCGCTTCCCCACCAACCGATCTCCCGACCGGCCGGCGCGCTCCCGCGCACGGTACGAGGGTCGTCTTGTCTCTCAAGGAGGACACGATGACCGCACTTCTGGTTCAGGATCAGGCGCCGATGCTGCAGCTCGTTCCGATGCTGCATGCGGCAAATGTCAGCATCCGTGACGAACGGGCCGCGGACATTTTCGCGCGCGAGCAATTGCTCGATGCGGCGTTTGGCCCGGCGCGCTTCACGAAAACGTGCCAGCGCTTGCGTGAGAAGCAAAGGCCGGCGCGCGATCTCGCGCTTGTCGCGAGCGCCGGCGAGCGGCTGATCGGAACACTGCGTTTCTGGAATGTCGATGCCGGGGACCGCCCGGCACTCCTGCTCGGTCCCCTCGCGGTCGCGGAGACGCATCGCTCGGAGGGAATCGGCAGCCGCTTGATCCGTGCCGGTCTTGCTCGCGCGCGCCGCCTCGGTCATCGCGCGGTTCTGCTCGTCGGCGACGCGCCCTATTACGAGCGCTTCGGCTTCGAGCGGCGCTTCAAGGATGGGCTGATCATGCCCGGGCCTGTCGAGGCGGACCGCTTTCTCGGGCTCGAGCTCGTGTCCGGATCGCTTGCGGGCGCACGTGGGCGCGTGCTTCCCGCAGTCGATGTTACGGCATTGCGGCTAACCCAACGCGCGGCGTGATTCAAAGCCGCGCGGGGCTGACACTCACACGCTGTGTGCGCTGTCGCCGCCGGTCACCTCGTATTCGGCGCCGGTGACCATCGCTGCAGCGTCGGACGCGAGGAACACCGCTGCCGGCGAAATGTCTTCCGGCTGCAGCCAGCCGACCTTCAACGGCACCTGCACTTGGCGCGCGTCCCAAGCCTGCTGCGGCGTCGGATGCTCTGGCGGGTTCGGCTGCGTTTCGCCAATCGCCTCCTTGAAGCGCGTCTCGTAACGTGTGAGCGCCGTATCGACGAGACCTGGAATGAGCGCGTTGACCGTGATCTTGTAGCGGCCGAGTTCCATCGCAGCCGATTTCATCAGGCCGAGGATTCCCCATTTCGACGCGGAATAAGAGCTGCCGTCCTTTGTGCCGTGTTTTCCTTGCATGGACGATAGGACGATGATGCGGCCGTAGTTTTGCGGAATCATTTTCGCTGCAAAGACACGGAGCGTGTTCGCTGTACCGTTCAGGTTATTGTTGATCACGTCGTACCAGTCGGAATCATCCATCTCCATGAGCGGCTTCCAACGCTGGATCGCGGCGTTGGCAACAACGATGTCGATCTTGCCGAATTCCTGCTCAACATGGTTGGCCGCGCCACGCAGCGAGTTGATGTCGCGGATGTCGAGCTTGATCGGCAGGCACTTGCGTCCGTAAGCGCGGACCTGACGCTCAGTCTCGGCGAGCTCTTCCGATGTTGCGGGCTTGGCGTTCGATGCCGGAGAAACGACTCCGCAAATGTCGAGAATTGCGACATCCGCGCCGTTGGCAGCCATCTCGACCGCAATCGCGCGGCCGATGCCACGCGCCGCGCCCGTCACGACAGCGGACTTGCCGGTGAGTTGCGTGCCGCGTGCCGGCGTGATCGGTCCAGCGCCCGGTGCGCGCGGCAGCCCTTCGCTCGGCGGGTTCTGCTGGGGCGCAGGTTGCGCTGTTGCATTCTGTGCAATGGCGACGCCCGTAGCGGCTCCGGCCAGAAGGAGCGCGCGGCGAGCAAAAGAGGGCTGATTCTGTGCAGTCATGGTGACGTTCCGCTCGTAAGGTGCGAGCCGAACGCGCCACCGAACGATCGGGTTGCCGCACCCTCCGCGTGGCGAACGATCACAATCGGGTAAGTCGTTTATATGGTCGGAGTGGCGGGATTCGAACCCACGACCCCTTGTCCCCCAGGGGATTTATGCTCTCCCAGACACTCCCGAACGCACCAAGAACTCACTTGATTTTCAGTGAGTTATGGGGGAAGCTCGGAGCGCGTTGGAGCGCGCGGGTGAGGGTTTTTGTGTCCCCGGCGTGCCCCCAGCCGGTCCGGTCTAATCACCAGACAAGTGGTCGAAATCGACAAGGGGACCCGGGGCATTGGGCACCACGACCCTTAGTGACGTCATTATCCGTTCGATGAAACCGCCTCCGGGCGGGCTTCGAGATCCGAGACACGCGCTGCCGCGGGCTCTATCTGCGCGTCACGGCCGCTGGCGTGAAGACGTGGACGTTTCGATATCGCGATCGGATCAGCGGCAAAGTCGAACGTAAAACACTCGGTCGCTTCCCCGACGTGATGTTGGCGAGGGCGCGCGACCTCGCCGACGCCGATCGCGTCGCGATGCAGACCGGCGCAAGTCCGCAAGAACTTGTGCGCCAAGCGCGCCGGGCCGAGCGCACAGCCATCTTATTCGGAACGCTCGCCGACCGTTATCTTGAGGAAGTTGTCCGACCGAATAAAGGCGCGTCAACGCATGCTGCAGAGCGGTCCTACCTCGTATCCGCCCGCTCTGAATGGGCCGAACGAAAAGCCAAGGACATCACGCGGCAGGATATAATCGATTTCCTCGATCGCCGCGCAAAGGTCGCACCGATCGGCGCCAATAGAACGCGCACAGTTTTAGCCGCGCTGTTCGGGTTCGCCGTAGACAAGGCGTTGCTCGAAATGACGCCCGTCGTGAAGATCGCGAAGCCGACGAAGCGCGAGCGCGCGAAGGATCGCGTGCTTTCAGACGAAGAGATACGCATCCTCTGGCGCGCATTGGATGGTGTCGATCCGCCACTGGCCGCCGGCTTGCGTGTGCTGCTTCTAACTGGTCAACGGCCCGGTCAGGTTACGGCAATGGACGCCGGGGAGCTGCATGATCTCCAGGGCGCGAAGAAGGCGACCTGGCACATTCCAATCGAGAAGCGAAAGGACACGCGCGCTAACAAACGCGGACCGCACGTCGTGCCACTCTCGGTGATGGCGTCAGAGATCATTAAGAC
Organism: Methylobacteriaceae bacterium; assembly: GCA_019242655.1. Taxonomy (GTDB): domain Bacteria; phylum Pseudomonadota; class Alphaproteobacteria; order Rhizobiales; family Beijerinckiaceae; genus JAFASC01. The sequence continues at coordinate 3,722 of JAFAVH010000029.1, read as the reverse complement.
CGTGATCGCGTCAAAGCGCGAGCACGACAAGTCTTCTTGGGTTTTCTGGTCCTATCGCAATCCAGGGAACGCGCTTGATCGGCATTCACTCTCTCGCGCCCTGCAGCGCGTACTCGCGAATTTGCAATCAGACGATCCTAACGAGACAAAAATCATTGAAGGACTGAGGGCCGATAGGCCGACGCCACATGATTTCCGACGCACGTGCGCAACACAGATGGCCGCACTCGGCGTCGCGCGCGAAGATCGCATGGCTGTGCTCGATCATTCCGAAGGCGACGTGCACGATGCTCATTACGACCGTTACGATCGCTTGCGCGAGAAGCGGATAGCTCTCGAGAAGTGGGCGCGTAGACTTCAGCACGTTCTTGTAGGCTCAGCTCACCTCGACAACGTGATCGAACTGCAAGGATCGCGTCGATGACAGAGATTGCTTTCAAATATCCGCAAACCCAATGGATTGAGTTGGCAGCTATTGTGAACCGCGCTGGCGGGTCCGTCGATTTGTTTCATGATAGACGCGATCAATTTGAAATGCTCGTCGATGCGGCGCTCTTCAACAAGCGGCATGCGAAGGATATTCGCATACGCACTGAAGAGCGCAAACAACATTGGGCTACATTGTCCCACGCCGCCGATGCACTGCGAAACGCGATCGACGTCATCGGTGCCGAAAATGTGACGCAATTTACGCTGTTCCAGCATTTTCCGGGGGACACCAGGCCCGGCAATTTTTTTGAACGCCTTGAACGTCTCACTCGGAAGGCCGCAGAAATGGCTGAGCCGCGTAAGGGTAGGAGGTCGCCAGGCAAGAACTTTCCACGGGATTTCCTCTGGAATCGCATCGCCATGTTCTGGCGAGCCGGCCTCGGTCTGACCATTGGGATCGGAAATCCGTCCTGCGCCGTTGATTTTGTTTCGGCAGCGTCAGCGGGCCTGCTCGATGCTCATGAGAAGGCCTCGAAAGACGCCATCTGTGCCGTGCTTCGCAAGAACAAAGACATGATCGAGGATTTCGCTTTCGCGCCGAGAGCCTTGGACGTGTGAAAATCAGTCAGATTTCAACAGGCAGACTCACACGTAGATTAGCTTTGATCATGTGAGTATTAGAAAGGTCGCCCTGATTCACCGAGCCGCTACTAGCGGCTAGCCGGAGCGATCTAATGTCCGAAAGTAAGTCCAAACGGTTCGTCGCGCTGCCGGAGGTCGAGCGGCGCGTGAACCGGTCGCGCTGGTGGATTCGCAACGAGATCAACGCCGGCCGCTTTCCTAAGCCCGTGCCAATAAACGGTCGCCGGATCGAATTCGTCGACCAAGAGATCGATCGGTGGATGGACGAGCAGATTGCTAAGCGCGACGGCACTACAGCACCCGCAGCCCGCGTGCGGGAGGATGCCTAACATGACCAGCTGGCACCCCCACTACGATCGCGCACTAGCAAGCGGTGACCGGGCGCTTGAAATCGCGCGCTACATGGGCGGCGGCGGCCTCGGCTGCTCCACCGATGCAGCAGACCGGCTTGAAGAGTTTGCCGCGCGCTTTTCCGGTCTGACGGTCGCCGAGCTCGCCCGAGCCTTCCGGATTCAAGACGAGTTTTCCGAGCCCAACATGCGGGTGTGGTGGGACGAGCTGGATCCGGCCGACTATTTCGAGCTCATCGGCCAGAAAGAGGCAGGACTGCAGACATAACGGGTACCGAACCGCGTTCCACCAACAAAAAGCGCCGCCGGCCACGTGGGCCAAGCGGCGCAAAGTTTGGATTGAACAAATGGACCTTACGCAGGAGAGTGCGACAGCGCAAGCGATTGCCGGCGAAAACCTTCGCGGATCAGCTTTCGATTATTCGGCGCTGGCGCCTGCAAGCGCCAGGATTGCGAAGGGCGCGGCAGATGAGATTCGAGCCAAACTCCGAACGCATATTCACGCGGCGATTGTTGTAGGGCGACACCTCAATGAGGTGAGAGCGCTTCTTGATCACGGTGAATGGGCGGTTTGGCTCTCGGCCGAGCTCCCCATGATCACGGAGCGTACCGCGTTCAACTACATGCGAGCAGCCGCCGTATACGAAGGCAAATCGGAAATGGTTTCCGATTTGCCTCTCGGCATTCTCTACCAACTCGCCGCGAAATCGGTCCCCGACAATGTGCGGACAGGCGTTCTGGAGCGGCGAGCCGCCGGCGAGCGCCTGGGGGAACTCGAGATCAAGGCGGTCCTTGCCGATGTCAGGTGGCAGCAAAAGGAAGCAGCACGAATAGCTGAAGAGAAAGAACGCAATCGAAAAAATTCGAAATCGCGAAGCAAGGCTGCTCGCGAACGTCAAGCCGGCAAGGCAGAGGAAGTTCGCCGGCGGAATGACTTGCGGGAACAACGCGAGCAGCAAGCTGCCGTAGAAGCAGTCGAGATGATCGCCCGCGCCCTCGGCCCTGACCTTCCACGTCTACAGGCTTTGATATCTGGATCGTTATGGGCGTTCTTCCAAGCTATAGTGGACGCTCAGGCGATTACCGGAGATGAGGCGGAGCGTATCGCGCCCCTCGGCGATCGGCCGCTTGATGATCGTGTCGACGACATCGGGGCAACGCCATGACCAGCCGCAGGCGACGGCAATCCCCATCCGTCCGGCGCAAGTTGGAAGGCATCGCGCCGATCGCCAAGGAGGAATTCACCTCACTGCGCTTTGATCTCTTGTTTCGAGCAGCCCAAGCCGCCGACTTGAAGCCGAGCGCGCTACGCATCTTGATGGCGACCACGGCCAAGTGGATGCGCCGCGAGAACGGGGGTGCCTTTTACGCTTCGCTGACAACAATTTGCGCCGAGCTGGGCGTGCGGCGGACTGCAGCCCGAGCCGGCCTCGCAGATTTGGTCGCGGCGCAGATATTCACGGAGCGAAAGTTCCCGGGAGAGACGAGCCTCTTTCTGCCCATTTGGACCGACCCGAACCCGTCCGCAAATCCGAATGGGTTAGATGAAGCGAACCCGTCCGGAAATCCGAACCGGTCAAGAAGAGGCAACCCGTCCAACTTTACGAACCGGTTCAGAGTTGTGACGTCGGCTAACCCGTCCGCAAATGCGAACCACCACCGGTTCGTAAATGCGAACGGGTACCCGTCCGCAAATCCGGACACGATTCCGGTTATAGAATACCAGCGAGATAATTCCGGGTGCGACGGCGCCCTCAAGGCGCCCGTCGCAGCTAACGTTGATCAGCGTTCTCTACGATCTAGCGCATCGTCCCACACATCGAGTCCTTCATCGCCGGCGTCGGCTTTGCGCTTCGGCGCAGCCTCGCCGGATGAGCGAGATATCTACGCGATGCGAGATGTGCTCGTCGACGAGCCAATGAGTCTCCCTGCGTCTCCTTCAGAAGATCCTGCGAGATTGGAAACGCTTGACGACGCTGATCGCGGACACGGCGACGAAGATGCCGACAACGATGATGATGTTTGGCCCGTCCTCTACGACGACGACGAGCAGCAAGAGCAGCAAACCGAAGAGGTCGTCGATGACGACGACGTTCCATATAACCCAGAAGGAGCCCACTCATGAACACGGACAATTTAGTCGACGCTGAGCTCGCCGCAGCACGCAAGATCCTCGAGCTTATTCACAGCGGTCCTGACGACTTCGACGACTTCGACTACATCGAGGGGCTCCGTGATGGAGGGCCGCGCGAGTGATTCCCAAGGTACTTCCGGATGGTGGGAGTGGGGAGGGGTACGCGC
>JAFAVH010000321.1 GCA_019242655.1 Methylobacteriaceae bacterium | reverse complement strand
CTCGAGACAGATGATGTAATCGTTGTTGAGCGATTTCTTCACCGCGATCGCCGGTTTCTGCACCTCTGATGAGACCGGGACGACGGCGCCGCCCGACGTCACGCGCAAGAGCGCGGTATGCACCTCCTGGATGAGGCCGGACAATTCGTTCGCAGGGACCGGATTGTTGCTGACATAGGCTGAAACTATATCGGCGGCGAGTTCGATGTAGTTGGTACTCGTAGCTTCACTCATCTATGCAGCTTTCTTCTGGGAAATGCTTGGCCTGTGGGATAGGCAAGGGATCGCGCGCGCGTCTAGTCTCGGCAGAAGCCGGTCTCAACCGGGGAACTGCCCTCCAGAGAGGCGCGAATACGCTTCTAGCAAGAGTTTGAGCGCATTTCTACTGTCATTTTACTGCCGTAAAGGCAGCTATGCGCGAAAATTCGCGGTCACACGCGCGTGAACGGGCTTGCGACGGGCACGCGGCAGCATAGTTTAAGTGCCTCAAGAGGAGCGGGACATGACCGACATCGCCGAGCACAGCAAGGTGGCGAAAAGCGACGCCGAATGGCGGCGCGAGCTCACGCCCGAGCAGTACCACGTGACGCGCGAGCACGGCACCGAGCGCGCCTTCACCGGCCCCTATTGGGACGAGAAGCGGCAGGGCACGTATACCTGCGTGTGCTGCGGCACCGAGCTCTTCCATTCCGGGACGAAGTTCGATTCCGGCACCGGCTGGCCGAGCTTCTTTGCACCCGTCGTGCCGGACGCGATCGACGAGCACGAGGATCGCTCCTGGCTGATGCGGCGCGTCGAAGCGCGCTGCGCCAATTGCGACGCGCATTTGGGCCATGTGTTTCCCGACGGCCCAGCGCCGACGGGCCTGCGTTACTGCATGAACGGAACCGCGATGAAGTTCACGCCCGCCGATAAATGACCGCACATACCGACCTTGCCGAAGCCGCCCCGCGCAGCGAGGCGGCTTCTTTGTCTGCCGCACGCACGCGGGCGGCGCCGGTCGCAGCGCGCCGGCCGCAGACTCGCGTCGTGCACGGCGTCGAACTTTCCGACGATTATGCGTGGCTGCGCGCCGACAATTGGCAGGAGGTTTTGCGCGATCCCTCCGCGCTTCCCGCCGACATCGCCGCGTATCTGCGTGCAGAAAATGCCTATACCGATTCCGTGCTCGCGCCGACGCGCGATTTGCAATCCGAGCTTCTGAAAGAGCTGCGCGGCCGCATCAAGGAAGACGATTCGCAAGTTCCGTGGCCGGACGGCCCATGGGACTATTATTCGCGCTATCGCGAAGGCGGCCAGCATCCGATTATCTGCCGTCATCGGCGCGGCGGCGGCGCGGAGCAGATCCTGCTCGACGGTGACGCTTTGGGGCAGGGCGAGCCGTTCTTCGAGATCGGCTGCGCCGAGCATTCGCCCGATCATTCCTTGCTTGCCTGGAGCACCGACACGCGCGGCTCCGAGTTTTTCACGATCCGCGTGCGCGATCTCGCGACCGGGCGCGATTTCGCCGACGAGATCGTCAACACCGACGGCCGTGTCGTCTGGAGCGCCGGTGGGCGCGCCTTCTACTATGTTCACGTCGATGAAAATCATCGCACCGACCGGGTGTTCCGTCACCGGCTCGGCAGCGACGCCGCCGAAGACGAACTCATCCTCGAAGAGCTCGATCCCGGCTGGTTCGTCCATATTCACCGCTCGCATTCCGGCCGCTTCTGCATCGTCTCGATGCACGAGCACAATTCGGCCGAATGCCATCTGATCGGTTTGGACGATCCGCACGCGAAGTCGCGGCTCGTCGCGGCGCGCGAGGCCGGTGTCCGCTACGATGTCGAACATCGCGGCGACTGGCTTTACATGCGCACCAACGCCGACGGCGCCGAGGATTTCAAGATCGTGCGCGCGCCGCTTGCCGCTCCGTCACGCTCGAATTGGGTCGACGACGTGCGCCATCGCCGCGGCCGCTTCATCATTGCTGGCGCGCTTTATCAGGATTTCTCCGTCCGGCTCGAGCGCGAGCAGGGATTGCCGCGCATCGTCGTGCGCGATGAGCGCGCGAACGAGGAGCACGCGATCGCGTTCGAGGAAGAAGCGTATTCGCTCGACATCCATTCCGGCTACGAATTCGATACGCCGATCCTGCGCTTCACCTATTCCTCGATGACGACGCCGGCAGAGGTCTACGACTACGACATGGCGACGCGTGCGCGGACGTTGCGCAAGCGCCAGGAGATACCGTCAGGTCACGATCCTGCGCGTTACGTGACGCGCCGGCTGATGGCGCCCGCTTCAGACGGCGAGCTTGTGCCGGTCTCGCTTCTCTGCCGCGCCGATCTCGTCGATAAGGGCCGCTTGCCGCTGCTTCTGCAGGGCTACGGCGCCTATGGCACGGCGATGCCCGCCGGATTCAATGCCAACCGGCTGTCGCTCGTTGACCGCGGCTTTGTCTATGCGCTCACGCATATCCGCGGCGGAACGGACAAAGGCTGGCATTGGTACGAGGACGGCAAACTCGAGAAGAAGCCGAACACGTTTTCCGATTTCATCGCATCTGCGCATCATCTGATCGCTGAGGGCTGGACGACGCGTAAGCGCATCGTCGCGCAGGGCGGCAGCGCTGGCGGCATGTTGATGGGCGCCGTCGCCAATCTTGCGCCCGAACTTTTCGCCGGGATCATCGCCGACGTGCCGTTTGTCGACGTGATCAACACGATGCTCGACGACACGCTGCCGCTGACGCCGCCGGAATGGCTCGAATGGGGTAATCCGATCGTCGACGCGCAGGCGTTCAAGACGATGCTGTCCTATTCGCCCTACGACAATGTCGGCGCAAAGGTTTATCCGCCGATCCTCGCGCTCGGCGGCTTGACCGATCCGCGCGTCACCTATTGGGAGCCGGCGAAATGGGTGGCGAAATTGCGCGCGACGATGGCCGGCGGCGGCCCGATCCTCTTGAAGACGAATATGGACGCCGGCCATGGCGGTGCGTCCGGCCGTTTTTCGCGGCTTGAGCAGACGGCGCTGCAGCAGGCTTTTGCGCTATGGTGCGTCGGGCGGGCATAAGCGCCTGAGGCTCTGCGGAATGAGGGCGTCGCCAGCGCTATAAGCGCGGCAAAACGCGCCAAGGGTGTTAGGAATGTTCGACTGGCTTGAACGGAAGATCGATCCGTTCGCCCCCTTCGATGAAGCGGAGACACCGCCGACGACGGTGGGCCGCTTCGTCTGGTACTACCTCAAACCGATCCGCTTCTGGCTCGGCGTGCTCTTCGTCGCGTCCCTGGCGATGGGCGTGCTCGAATCTTCCCTCTATGTGCTCATGGGTTGGTTCATCGACCTGCTTACGAAGTCGTCACCCGAGCGGCTTTGGCCGGAGCATCGCAACGCGCTCGTCGGCGCGGCGCTGCTCATCCTGCTGATTCGTCCGGCGCTGCATCTCTTGAACGAGGTGATCTCGAATCAGATCATCGTGCCGCAGACCACCAACTTGGTTCGCTGGCGCACGCATCTCTACACGCTTGGCCACAGCCTCGGTTACTTTCAGCGCGACTTCGCCGGCCGCCTCGCCAACCGCGTCACGCAGGTTGGTCAGGCCGTGCGCGAGCTCGCGGTCACTTTGATCGACACGCTTCTTTACGTCGCGATTTTTGCCATCACGGCGCTGGGGCTCTTCGGCCGGATCAGCCTCTGGCTGGCATTGCCGATGGCGATCTGGATCGCCGCTTACGTCATCTTGTTGCGCTACTTCGTTCCGCGGGCGCAAGAGCGCTCGCTCGCCAATGCCGAAGCGCGTTCGGTGACCGTCGGCCGCATCGTCGACAGTTACACCAACATTCTGTCAGTGAAACTGTTTGCGCGCGCCGAAGAGGAGCGTTCCGCCGTGCGGAGCGCGCTCGCCGAATGGATGCGCACGTTTCTGAACTCGTTCCGTCTCGTCACCGCCGTGACCGGCATGCTGGCGGCGATGAATTCGGCGCTTCTCGTCGCGACGGCGACGCTCTCTGCCGTGCTTTGGTCGCGCGGCACGATGACGAGCGGCGAGGCGGCCGCGGGGCTCGCTTTGGTCATGCGCGTCATGGCGATGTCGGGCTGGGTCATGCAAACGGTGCGCGGCGTCTTCGAGAATATCGGCGTCGTGCAGGAAAGCATGGAAACGATCGCGCTTCCGCACGCGATCGTCGACATGCCTGATGCAACGCCGTTACGGGTGAGCGAAGGCGATATCCGCTTCGAGCACGTCACGTTCCATTACGGGCGCGAGGACGGCATCATCGAGGATTTGAGCTTCGCGATCGCCGGCGGCGAAAAGGTCGGCATCGTCGGGGCGAGCGGCGCCGGCAAAACGACGCTCACCTCGCTTCTCCTGCGTTTGCACGATCTCGAGAGCGGCCGCATCCTTATCGACGGGCAGGACATCGCGCATGTCACGCAGGATTCGCTGCGCCGGCAAATTGCGATGGTGACGCAGGACACCTCGCTTCTGCATCGCTCGATCCGCGACAACATCGCCTATGGACGGCCGGAGGCAAGCGAAGGTGAGATCGAACGCGCCGCGCGGCTCGCGCATACGCACGACTTCATCCTCGCGCAGCAAGATCATAAGGGGCGGCGCGGTTATGACGCGCATGTCGGCGAACGCGGCGTCAAGCTTTCCGGCGGCCAGCGGCAACGCATCGCGATTGCGCGTGTCATCCTCAAGGACGCGCCCATCCTCGTTCTGGACGAGGCGACGTCGGCGCTCGATTCCGAGATCGAGGCGGTGATTCAAGATGCGCTCGCGACCTTGATTGAGGGCAAGACCGTGATTGCGATCGCGCACCGGCTCTCGACCATCGCGGCGCTCGACCGGCTCATCGTGCTCGAGCAAGGCCGGATCGTCGAAGAGGGCACGCATGCCGATTTGCTCAAGCGCAACGGCGTCTATGCGCGGATGTGGCGCCGGCAATCCGGCGGGTTCCTGAATGCCGAGCCGGATGTGTCGAGCATCGCCGCGCAATAGAATCGCTATGGACCCGCGTTCATCTCCTGCGCTTTTTTGAGCGCGCCGGGGCCGGCTTCTTGCGCGGCGGCGCGCTCGGCTCGTTTGCCGGCGGCGGTGCGCTCGCTTTTCTTTGGGGAGGCGGCGATGCAGAGACCGGTGCCGACGCAGCCGCGTCACGCTTGAAAAATTCTTTGTAACGAAATTCCTCGTAAAGGTCCCACATCGCCTGACTAAGCGAATGCATGCCTGCGGCGAGGTCGCGCACGGCAACGATCATTGCCTCGTCACGGTTGAGCTCCGAATTCAATTCAGGTTCGACCCGCAGCCCAAATTGCGGATCGTAGTGAAATTTCACGGGCATGCGGCGTTCTCTCGTATTGCAGCCAAGATGCGATGATAGCACGGGTCCGCCGGCCATGCTTTGACCGCTTTTGCAGGAAGAAGCTCGGCGCCGGCAACACACGGAACAGATGAGATGCGCATCGACAGAAGAAGCATCCTGCACGCGGGCGTCGGCCTCATCGCCGCGCCGGCGCTCGCTGTGCGTCGAGCGGCGGCGCAGGACAGCCGCCCGTTCGATCTCGTCGGCGACGACGGCAAGCGCGTCGCCAATTACCGGCTTCCCTCGGAACTGTCGTTGACCGGATTGCCGGGCGTCATCTAGACCGGCGCGGAGAGCCCCGACGTGATCCTCGCCGAATTCTTCGATTACAATTGTCCGTATTGCCGCAACGCCGAGGCCGATCTCGGTGCGATCGTCGCGCGCGACGGCAATTTTCGCCTGGGGCTTGTGAACAACGCGATCATCGGCCTCGGCTCCGTGCAGTCGGCGAAGGTGCAGCAGGCCGCGCTCAAACTCTATGGCCCGAAACGCGCGTACGATTTCCATAAAGCGATGTTCGCGCATCGCGGCGCCAAGGACGGGCCGGTCGCGCTCGGCATTGCGCAATCGCTCGGCCTCGACCGCGCGAAGATCGAAGAGACTGCCGATAGCGACGTCGTCACATCGGTTCTGAAGCGGCAGGTGAAACTCGCGAGCAATCTCGGCTTCTACGCGACACCGTCCTTCATGCTGAACGGCGTCGGCATTCTCGGTTATCCCGGCCGCGAGAGCACGGCGCGCATGATCGCGGCTGTGCGCACGTGCGACAAGCTGAAGTGCTGAGCATGACGGAAGCAGAGCCGCGAATGTGCGCCGCGTCAGGGCGAGGGCTTCCGCTATTATCCCGAGCCGATGAAGATGGAGATGTGAGTCTCTAGCGCGCGAGCCCTGGCTCGCCGGGCCCTCCGCTGCGCAGATTTTGCGCGAGTTGCTGCAAATCTCTCTGCGCGGCGTTCAGGAACGAAGTGAGCCCGCCAGGATATTCGTCCGGGGGAGGCGACTCGGCGCCGCGCCGCTTGTGGGAATTGCTGCACGCGGTCGCGGTCGCACAACGATTCTTGTCGGCGACTTGGGCGCGTTTCGCCGCCGGCTTCTTGGCGCCCGGCGCAACCGATGCAGTGCGGTCCATTGCGACGACAGAGCCGCCCGTGCCTTCAGCGAGCAAGCTGAGAAGCGTCGCGTCGGGAAGTTCGGGCTCGCTGAGAGCCGCAGTTGCCTGCGGACGATTGCCGGAATCCGGCGCGCCGGCTGCGGCCCATACAAGGATGACGCTCGCGGCCGTCGAGAAGACGATGCCGAGGAGAACCAACACTACGCGCATCACCCGCATCCTCTCGGGTTGAACGGGCCCAACGGTCGGCAAGCTATGCCGGGGTGGGCGGCGATGCGAGTCCGGGTTCGGGTGCGCGGCGCTAAACTTGGCGCGTGTCGCCTTCTCGCCACATTTTCGCGGACGCAAACGAGGGCGCGGAACCCTCGATCTTACCTAGGTTATAGAGAGGGCAGGGCGCGGCCCGCTTCGGCCGGCGCGACCCCGTCAGTTCAGCCGCGACACCACGGTCAGGCGCTTCACCTCACCTCGGAGATAGGCCTGCAGAAACGCGTCGTAATCCCTGAATGAGACGCAACCGTTGGAATCGCCGTTCGGTCCAAGCATGTATGTATGAGCAAGCAGGCCGGCGCGGCCGAACACGTTGCCGCCGACCGGCGTAAGCCGCAGCGCCCGCACGCCGTGGAATAGGCTCTCGCGCAGCTTCAGATCGTAGGTGGCGGGCGGCGTCGCGCCATGCATGCGCACGTTGACGTAGCGCGGGTCGTCCAAATATTCGCGCAGGCCCGAATGCGCTTCGAGCTTCGTGCCGTTTGGCAGGTACACGGTGCGCGCGGTGATGTCGTAGATCGCCGTGAATTTATCGGCGGCCGGCGCCACGGCAGCCGTCGTTGGGGCGACGCCCGGCAAGCTCTTGACCACGCCGTCCTCGGGATTCGCGTAGGCGAGGACGGGGCCCGACGGCTGCTTGTTACCGAGCCCGAAGAGCTTGTCGAAGATGGAGCTTGTCTCGGCGGGTTTCGTCGGGGCGGGAGCGGCAGCAGCCTGCGCGACCCGGCTTGCCGCGGGCGGGCGGCTGAGCTCGATCGGGCGCCGCGCCGGCAGCGGTATGTTTTCGGCGATCTCGGCCGCGGCCGGGACCGGCGCCGGCACGACCTTTTCCGGCACGACCTTTTCCGGCGCGATGCTGGCGATCCGAACCGCGGGGGCAGGCGTGTCGAAACCCGTACGGCGCGGTGCGCTCTCGGAGAGCGAGCGCGGCGCGAAATCGAGGGAAAATGTCAGCTTACGCAATTCGAAACCGGAGATGCCGTCGGCCGTCTGCAGCGCGGGGGCGGTTTTCGGCGCTGCCGCGACTTTCGCGGCAATCGCAATCTCCGTCTTGATGACGCGCGCCGTATCACCGGGTTGAGCGTAGATGAGGCAGGCCCCCGCAAGCCCGATGAAGGCGAGCGAGGCCGAGCCTAAACCGGTAATAGACAGGATATCGCGGGAGAGCGGACGGCGCTCGAAGCCAGATCGAGAATAGCTCGCGCAGTATGTCATTCGCCCCGCTCTGCAGATGCAGCCATGTTTTCGATTCCCGTGGACTGGCGGAAAGCTTGGCGGGATCAGTGGGGCTGCATTAGGGCGATTGTTGGTTACCAGAAGCTTAAAATTGGCCGGTATCGTGCCGCGCGCGATCGCAATTCGCCTCTTCTTATTGTCGCGACGAATCGCTCACAATTGCGCCTCACTTGCGAGCACGTTTGGAGGCAGCAGAAAGACGCGTTCGTTGGCGGAGTATCGCGATGAGTACACAGGCGACTAGCTCAGTTCATTACCTTCCTGAATCACCCCGTGCCATACACGCGGACATAATGGCAGAGATCAGCAGAACACCCGAAGAAACCGCTGAAGCGGCGCCAGCCGCGCCCGCACGCGCGGCCAACGCTTTCGACATGTCGGCCCCGCTCGGGCGGATCGAAGATGCGTGGCGCTACATTGAATCGTGCTCCGACCGCATCCATGATTTGGAGGCGCTGGTCGAGACGTTGAAGAACCGGGAAACCGAGCTGACGAGTCAGCTGACGGAAGCGAAGCGTGAGGCCGCCGACTTCGCGGAGAAACTCAACGTGGAGAAACAGCACGCGTCGCGCGCGGAAGGACTGGCGGCTTCGGTCTCGGCGCGCGCGAACGAGCTCGAGCAAGCGCTCTGGGACGCCAACCAAAACCTGGAAACGCTGTCCGGCGCGCTCGACGTCGCGTTTCGGGCGATTCCCAACGCGCGGAACCCGAATTCCGCGGCGGCCTGACGGGACTCAATCGGTGAATGCTCGGCGCGCGGTCTGATCGTCGCTATTCGTAAAATTCGGGCGCGAGTTTCAACGTATCGCGCTGTGCCTTGTCGTGATTGATCCAGAACTGCGCGTGTTCCTTCGCCACGACGTCGGCGATGCGCTGCATCGAAGCGAGGGTCCGGTCGGCATTGTCGTTGATCGCCGGTACGCGGCGATTGTCGAAATTGTCCTTAAAATGCGCGGCATCGCCTGACAGGACCAACGCGCCGGTCTTTCCGAGTTTCACGAGCAAGGATTGGTGTCCGGGCGTATGTCCGGGTGTCGATAAGATCACGACCGAGCCGTCGCCGAACACGTCGCGATCGCCTTCGAGTTTCGTCACCGGATGCTCGGGCTTGAAGCGTGGTCCGAACGGCGAGGGCCATTCGTATTCGGCCTTTTGCGTCAGCAGCATCGCCTGCGGGAACATCTCGACATTGCCGATGTGATCGGGATGCGTATGCGAAACCGCGACATATTTTATGTCCGTCGGTTTGACGCGGAGTTTTTCCAACTCACCGGCGAGCGTCACCGGTTTCTTCCAGGCGACCGCGCGCGCATCGCTCGGGGGCTGCCCCTGCGGCATCGCGGCGACCGCGTCGGTGACGCCCGTATCCCAGATGAGCCAATCCTGCCGGTGTTTGATCAGGTAGCAATTGTCGACGAAGTCCTGTTGCTTGCCGACATTCAGTCCAGGCGTCCAGCGCGAGAGATCCCCGGCGACACCCTCGCCGCAATTCAGGATGTAGAGTTTTTCGACACCGCTTTTGTTTTGCGCAAAGGCGGGCGCTGAGAGGGCGACGAGGGCGAGAAGGGCAGGGGCGAGTTTCATCGGAGTCTCGATAAGCAGGAGATCGCCGCCAAATTTAGCCTTCGGAACGGAAGAAATCACGCCTATCGTCGGCTCGCGCGCCGGCGGCCCGCCGCAGCCCTCCTTTCGCGGAGCGCGACGAGGGAAAATTCGAGACTTGATTTTTATAAGGAATTCCTTATATGGTGTCGTTCGAAGATGCCGCTCTGGGGAGCGCGTCAGGTGAGTTGCGGAGCTTTGGTTTGGACGCCGCGTTGGACATGCTTCGGCATTGCCAGCGCGTGGAGTCCGGCCAACTCGACTTCCGCACGTTGGCGGTCTTCGCCACCTATGGCGGCGTCGAGATGTTCCAGGCGGCAATCGGAAAGAACTTCGTTATCTACGCGGTGGAAGTCGATCCGGCAGGCGACCTCAAAGTGACGATCATGTTTGCTGGACAGCATGGAATACCCCTGAGGAGCAGCACTTTCGTTTGGAACGGCACGGACTATCCCGCGCTTGCTTCTTCTCTTATCGCCGCGAGAGCGGCAGCGTGGTTCACGTGAACGATCGAGGAGACGATGAGCAATAAAGTGACGTTCAAGACTGCCGGCACGACGCGCCAGGTGAAGGCGGCATCTGTCAGCAGCAAGGAGCGTGGCCGGCCTCTCGCCGACTTGGTCGAGGCGTTCGAGCGCGAAGATGCTTCGCTCGTTCGGCAGAAGGGCCTTTCGAGCGCCGCTATGCGGGCGGGTAGCCAAATCCGCGAGATGCGCAAAAGGGCTGGTCTGTCGCAGGCCGAGTTGGGCCGCAAGATCGGCGCGACGCAGGCGCGCATAAGCGAGTTGGAGGCCGGATTGGGAGTCCAAGGTCCGACATGGGACGTGCTGGAGCGGATCGCTGCAGCTTGCGGGACGCCGATACGGATTGCTGCCGTCGCGGCGGCGGCGGCAAGTGCGTGATCTGCGTACTGGCGGCAAAACGTCTCGCGGAATCTAATGCCCTATACCTGGATCGACGCGGTCAAGGATTTTCTCGGCGCGGTGGGCGCAATCTTGATCGCTCTTCCTTGGCTGCTGGATTTCCGTTTGCGTGGCCGGCAGGAAGCGGCGGAGGAGCTTGCAACCGCCGGCGCTTTGTCGAACCTGAAGAGCGATATCCAAGCTTCTCTGAAAAGGAAGATCGACACTCCAAAGGTGAGAGACCTCGTCTTCACCCTGCTCGGTTTGCTCTGCGTCTGCGCGAGCTTTGTTATCGCCCTTCTGCACGGGATGCTCGCCGGCTGAAGCTGGCAGATCACTGAAAATATTCCTTGACACCAGGACGCTGGTCCTGTAGAGAAGCTGCACGCTCCATAAATGCGCGGGCAGGGCGGCCCACTCGCGAGCGGTCAAGCAAACTTCCCGCATGCGTGTACGCAAGGTCATCATCACGCCCGAGCTCGTCGAGCAGGCGCGGCTCATCTTCGACGCCGGAATTGTTCCTATCGACGAGATCGCGGCGATGCTCGGCTACAGCCGCGCAGGCTTCCTCGCTTTCCGCCGCAGCCAGGGATGGAAGCCGCGACAAGCCTTCAATCGTCGGGAAGAGGTCGCGCCCGCTTCGCCGGCAACGACCGGCGCGGTGCGCTCGCTGACGCCCGACGAGCTCATTCCGAAGATCGAAGCGGCGATCAATCGCGAATTGGCGCATGTCGAGCAGGCGCTCGCGCATCGTCACCCGCGAGATGCGGAGAAAACCGCGAAGACGATGGCAAGTCTCGTGCGCAGCCTAGCAGAACTCAAACGCGTGCAGCGCGACGCACAAGGTCATGGAACACAAAGCGACGGAGCCGACGAGCCGCCCGCACGCGATCTCGTCGAGCTCAAAGCTGAACTTGCGCGAAGGCTTGATCGACTCAAAAGAGCGCGGGACGCTGAACGAGGTTCTTGAAGGCGTGACGCCGCGCGAATTCGAGCGGCTGCTCGGCGACTGGGAATGGAAGGCGCGCTACTCTCAATTCCCGCTCTGGGTCGAGAAGCAGCTCTGGCGCATCTGGCTTTTTCTCGGCGGGCGCGGCGCGGGAAAGACGCGCGCCGGCGCCGGCTGGGTGCGCGCACTCGCGCTCGGCCTGCCGGAAGCAACGAGCGAACCGGTCGGACGCATCGCGCTTGTCGGCGAGAGCGCCGCCGACGTACGCGAAGTGATGATCGAAGGCGTCTCGGGAATCTTGCGTGCGCATGAGCGCGGCGAGCGGCCGACTTATGAGTCGACGCGCAAGCGGCTGGTCTGGCCGAACGGCGCGGTGGCGCAGGCTTTCTCGGCCGAAGATCCGGATGCGCTGCGCGGTCCGCAATTCGATGCTGCCTGGTGCGACGAACTAGCGAAATGGCGGCTCGCCGAGGAGACATGGGACATGCTGCAATTCGGCTTGCGCTTGGGGAACTGGCCGCGGCAAATGATCACGACGACGCCGCGCGCCGTGCCTTTGTTGAAGCGCATCCTCGCTGAGCCCGGCACCAAGCAGACGCATGCGAAAACGCGCGAGAACGATGAGAATCTGGCGCCGGCTTTTCTCGAAACGGTGGTGCGCCGCTATGGCGGAACGCGCTTGGGCCGGCAGGAACTTGAGGGCGAGTTCATCGAGGAGCGGCCGGACGCGTTGTGGACGCGGGCGATCATCGAGCGCGCGCGCGTTCTAAGCGCGCCGTCGCTCGCGCGCATCGTGGTGGCAATCGATCCGCCGGCGTCTTCGCACAAACGTGCCGATGCGTGCGGCGTCGTTGCAGCGGGCGTGGACGATGCGGGGCTGATCTATGTGCTCGCCGACGAGTCGCTCGCCGCGGCGCGTCCGCAACAATGGGCGCAAGTGGCGCTCGCTTTATATCACCGGCTCGATGCCGATGCGCTGGTCGTGGAGGTGAACTAGGGCGGCGAGATGGTGGCGTCTGTCATCGCCGAAGCGGACGCTTCGGTGCCGGTCACATCGGTGCGCGCGACGCGCGGCAAGTATCTGCGTGCCGCGCCCGTCGCGCAGCTCTATGAGCAAAAGCGCGTGCGTCATGCCGGCAGCTTTCCCGCGCTCGAAGACGAGATGTGCGCTTTCGGGCCGGAAGGCTTGTTGAACGGGCGCTCGCCCGACCGGCTCGATGCGCTGGTTTGGGCGATCACCGCTTTGGCGCTGACGCCGAAAGCGGCGGAGCCGCGGATGCGCAGGGTGTAACACCGTGGATCACCCTCTCCCCTTGCGGGAGAGGGTGTCGCGACGCAGTCGCGACGGGTGAGGGGTTGATGCATTGCCTCACCCTCATCCGACCCGCGCTGACGCGCGGGCCACCTTCTCCCGTCAAGGGAGAAGGGTCGCGCATAGTCCGCGTTCTCAAATTAAGGTCTCGAATGCAAATCCTCTCCCGCATCTTCGGCCGCGCGCCGGAGGTGAAAGACTCGCGCGCCGGCGCGCTGCTCGCCTTGCACTCGCTTGGGCTCGCGCGCTGGACGACGCGCAGCGCCGTCTCGCTGACGCGAGAGGGCTACGAGCGCAACGCCGTCGTCTTCCGTGCTGTGCGGATGATCGCGGAAGCGGCGGCCTCGATTCCCTGGCTCGTCTTCGCAGGGCGGCAGGAAAACGCCGATCATCCGCTCGCCGATCTCATTGCGCATCCCAATCCATGCGACAGCGGCATCGCATTTTTCGAGGCGCTCTACTCGAATCTGCTTCTCTTCGGCAATGCGTATATCGAGGCGGTGATGATCGACGGCGCCACGCGCGAATTCTACGCGCTGCGGCCTGACCGCATGAGCATCGTGCCCGGCCGCAACGGCTGGCCCGCTGCATACGATTATGCCGTGGCCGGACAGAAGGTGCGCTACGACATGCAGAGCGACGGCGTCACGCCGATCCTGCATTTGAAATGCTTTCATCCGCTCGACGATCATTACGGCTTTGCACCGATCTCCGCGGCGCAAGTCGCGCTCGACACGCACAACGCGGCGGGCTTTTGGAACAAGGCCTTGCTCGACAACGCGGCGCGCCCGTCCGGCGCGCTCGTCTATAATAGCGGCAACGGCGGGCATCTGACGGAAGCGCAATTCGAGCGGCTGAAGAGCGAGCTCGAGGACAATTTCCAGGGCATGGCGAATGCCGGCCGGCCGCTTCTGCTCGAAGGTGGGCTCGATTGGAAGGCGCTGTCGCTATCGCCGAAGGACATGGACTTCATCGAGGCGAAAGCCGCCGCGGCGCGCGAGATCGCGCTCGCTTTCGGCGTGCCGCCGCTGGTGCTCGGCCTTCCCGGCGACAACACGTTTGCGAATTACGCTGAGGCCAACAAAGCGTTCTGGCGCCAGACAGTGATTCCGCTTGTCTCGCGCACGCAAAAGCAATTCGCGGGATGGCTGAAGCCTGCTTTCGAGCCGTTTCGTTTCGATTACGACGTCGACCGCATCGACGCGCTTGCAGCCGATCGCGAAAGCGAATGGCGGCGGATCGATTCCGCTTCGTTCCTCACGCAGGATGAGAAGCGCGAGGCGGCGGGCTACGGCGCTCTGCCGCGCGGTGCCAGCGCGGAGAGCGGCACGTGAACGACGTCACGGCAACAATCATCGAGCGCGGCGACCTCGCACATCTCGCTTTGTTTCTTTGGGCGAGCGGTTCGTCCGCGCTCCTTGTCTTCGCGCTGCGCGAAGTCGTCGCGGCCAACCGCCGCTTCGATCTCTTCGTGCGCGAGCTCGCGCGCTTCAACCGACGCTTCGGAGCCGAAACATGAAAATGATGAGACAAATGGCCGCCGCAGTCTGGCCCGGCAAGCATCGCGTCTATCGCCGCAGGCGCTACGATCCCGAGCGCGTCATCCGCTCTTTTCTCGGATTGCTCGAGCGGTTGCGCCCGGTTCTGCAGGCCGGCGGCGGCCCGGTGCCGCATGGCGTCTTGCGCGAGAAGCCGTGATGCAAGCCTCGTTTGATGCGCTTTGCGATCTGCCTGCGGGCGTCGAGATAAAGCGCGCGGCGTCCGACATAACGAGTGTCGCGCCGAGTGGAGCGTTCGAAGGCTATGCGAGGGTCTTCGGCATCGTCGATGCCGGGCGCGATGAGGTCGTGCCCGGCGCGTTCGCGGCGTCGCTGCAAAAACGCGGCGCGGGCGGCGTGAAGATGCTGTGGCAGCATCGCGCCGCCGAGCCGATCGGGCAATGGACCTCGATCGCGGAAGATCGCCGCGGCTTGCGCGTCACCGGCCGCCTCAATCTCGCGGTCGCGCGCGCGCGCGAAGTGCTGGCGCTGATGCGCGAGCGCGCCGTCGACGGTCTGTCGATCGGCTTCAAGGCCGGGCGCAGCGCGGTCGACCGCAAGACCGGCATTCGCCGGCTTTACGCGGTCGATTTGTGGGAAATCTCCGTCGTGACGTTCCCGATGCTGCCGCAGGCGCGGATTATTGCGGTGAAGGAGGCGGGCGACGGCGCGCGGCAGGAAGCGCGTTTGCTGCGTGCGCTGCGCGAAGGCGCGCGGTTGATGCGATCCTGATCCAGTCATTGCGAGCGCATCGAAGCGATCCGGTAGGCAGAAATGCCATGTGTCGCAGCACCTGCTCCTGGATTGCTCCATCGTTGCACTGCTCACAATGACGGCATTCCACCTGCCTTTATACGCAGATCACACCGCCTCTCTTCCACAGAGGCGCGAGCGCGCGCCTGCACTTATCAACCAACACAACAAGGAGAAACCATGCACATCAATGCACACCCACGTCTTGAGACGAAGTCGGCCGAGAGCGCCGTCGCGATCGAGGACTTCAATCGCGCCTTCGAATCCTACAAGGAGACGAACGACCTGAAGCTCGCGCAGATCGAGGCGAAGCTCGGCCCCGATGTCGTCACGACCGAAAAGCTCGCGCGCATCGACGCCGCGCTCGACTCGCAGAAGCGCGTGCTCGACCGCATGAACCTCGAACGCGCACGGCCCGCGCTCGGCGGCGGGCGCGGCGATCATCTCGGGCACGAGCACAAGGCGGCGTTCGGCCTTTACATGCGTGCCGGCGAAGCGCCGGGCCTGAAAGCGCTCGAAGAGAAGGCGCTCTCTGTCGGCTCGGGTCCGGACGGCGGCTATCTCGTGCCGCAGCCGGTCGAAGAGGAAATCCTCAAACGCATGGCGCACATCTCGCCGATCCGCTCCATTGCCAGCGTGCGCGAAATCTCCGCGTCGAGCCTGCGCATGGCGTTCTCGACCGCCGGCCCGGCCACGGGCTGGGTCGGTGAAACCGATCCGCGGCCGCAAACCGCGACGCAAACGATCGCCGACATGACATTTCCGGCGATGGAACTCTACGCCATGCCGGCGGCAACGCAGACATTGCTCGACGACGCCGTCGTCGACATCGAGCAGTGGATCGCCGACGAGGTGTCAGTGGTGTTTGCCGAGCAGGAGGGGAGCGCCTTCGTCAACGGCGACGGCGTCAACAAGCCGAAGGGCTTTCTCTCCTACACGAAAGTCGCGCAGGGATCATGGATATGGGGCGACATCGGCTATATCGCCTCCGGCGCGGCCGGCGCTTTCTCCGACACCAATCCGTCGGACGAGCTCTTCGATCTCATCTACTCGCTGAGGGCTGGCTATCGGCAGAATGCCCGCTTTGTCATGAACCGGAAGACGCAAGCGGCGATCCGCAAGTTCAAGACGGGCGACGGCGATTACATCTGGCAGCCGCCGACAAGTGCGGACGCACATGCGACATTGATCGGCTTCCCGGTGGTCGAAGCCGAGGACATGCCTGACATCGCCGCGAATTCATCTGCGATCGCGTTCGGCGATTTCCAGCGCGGCTACGTCGTCGTCGACCGGCTCGGTATTCGCATCTTGCGCGATCCGTTCTCGGCGAAACCTTATGTGCTGTTCTACACGACGAAGCGCGTCGGCGGCGGCGTGCAGGATTTCGACGCGATCAAGCTGATGAAGTTTGCGGTGACATGATCTCCTTCTCCCTGCTTGCGGGGAGAAGGTGGCGCGAAGCGCCGGATGAGGGGCGGCACTAACCTCTAGATATTGGCCCTGCCCCCCACCCCAACCCTCTCCCCGCATGCGGGGAGAGGGAATTACCGCCAGCCCGCGATCCCGCGTTCGATCCACGCGCGTTGCGGCGCGACAAGCACGGCCTGCGTGAGCTTGCCGCAATGATGCGATCCCTCGCCTTCCGCGAACGCGATGATCGCGGCGAGCTTGCCGTCGCCGGCAAAAACGGGTCCGCCGGAATCGCCGGTGCAGGCGCCGGTCGCATGCCGCGCATCTTCGAGCCAAAGCAAGACGGAGGAGAGCGGCGCACGCAAGGTCACGCGCGCCGCGCGCAGCGTGCCTGACGTCTTGCCATCGTCTTCGCGCGCGACGCCGAAGCCGGCGATCTCGAACGTCGTGCCGGGCTCGTAGCGCTGCTCCCCAGCGAAGGCAGGCGCGACGAATTCGGCGGGAAGCGCGTCTACGGTTTCGATCAGTGCGAGATCGATCGTGCGCGTGCGCGTGCGCGCCGCGTCGGCGTGAAAATCCGGATGCCGCGCAATACGGCGCAACGCCATCAGCGGCTGCCCGGGGAGATAGGCGCGCGTGTCGCTCGGATTTGCAACGCAATGCGCGGCGGTAAGGATGATCGTTCGCGTCAAGACGACGCCGCTGCAGAAGCCGGCCTGCTTGCCGCTGCGCGACAAGACCATGACGACGTGGCTCTGCCATTTCGTGCCATCCGCACTTACGCCGACAATGGCGTGCGCAGGCGATGACGCCGGCAGAAGAGCCAAATACACAAGCACCAGAATTCGTATTCGCATCACCGGACTTTTCGCATGATTCTACTCATCGTCAACGGCCCGGCGGTCGAGCCGGTCGCGCTCGCCGACGCCAAGCAATGGCTGAAGATCGAGACGCCGGACGACGACGATGTCGTCGGCGCGCTGATCACGGCGGCGCGGCTGAATGGTCGAAGCGCAGATTCGCCGCTTGTTGATCACGCAGACCTGGCGGCTCATCTACGACGGCTGGCCGAACGGGCAGGTCCTCGGGATTCCGCTGGCGCCGTTTCAATCGCTGACGGCGATACGCGTCTACGACGCAAGCAATGCCGCTGAAGTCGTTAGCGCGTCGCTTTATCACGTGGACGCCGCGCCGGATATGGCACGCATCGTCTTCGGCGCGCCGCCGCCGAATCCGGGCAGGCAGGATGCCGGCATCGAGGTCGACGTCGTGGTCGGTTATGGCGCCGCGCCGGACAATGTCCCCGCGCCGTTGCGCCAAGCCATCCGTATGCTCGTCACCGACTGGTACGAGAACCGCGGCGATGCGGGCGCGAACGAAACAGATGCTTTGCCTGCGCGCGTACGCGCCTTGGTCGCGCCCTACCAGCGGCCGAAACTCGCATGAGAAACCGCGCTTTTGTCGGAATCATGCGCCAGCGCCTGTCGCTCGAGGCCGCATCAGAATCGAGCGACGAATCAGGTGCGCTGCAGGCGACCTGGTCGCCGCAAGGCGACCTCTGGGGTCAGATCGTTCCGGCTTCGTCAGGCGATCGCTTTCTCGCCGATCGTCAGGAGGAGGCGGTGACGCATCGCATTCTCACCCGCTGGCGCAGCGACATGCAGAGCGGCATGCGCTTTCGTCTCGGCGCACGCACGTTTTTGGTGCGCTCGGTCTTCGACCCCGACGAGCGGCGGCGGATGCTGATTTGCCGCTGCGAAGAAATCAAGCCGTGAGCGTGCGGTCATGAGCACATCGTCCGTCCTCGCGCTGCGGAAAGCGATACACGTGAAGCTTGCGGGCGCATCCGCGCTCGTCGCCGAGCTCGGGGGCACCAAGATTTTCGACGAGGCGCCACGCAACGCCGATCCGCCTTATCTGATTTTTGCCGATGTGCAGGTGCGCGATTGGTCGTCGAGCCTGTCGCGCGGCGCCGAGCACCTCTTCGTCATTGCGGTGTGGTCGGCAGAACGCGGAACACGGGAAGCGATCGAGATCGGCAATTCCGTCATCGATCTCTTGGACGACGCGTTGCTCGATCTCGACGATTACAGGCTCATCAATCTGCGCTTCGTGCAGTTCGAAACGAAGCGCGAGGCGAATGGCCGCTTCGCGCGCGTCAACCTGCGCTTTCGCGCGACGACGGAAGAGATATGAAATGTCTGCACAAAAAGGCAAAGACCTCTTGCTCAAGCTCGATGACGGCACCGGTACGTTGGTCACCGTCGCCGGCTTGCGCACGCGCCGGCTCGCGCTCAATGCCGACACGGTCGACGTGACAAACGCCGAATCCGCCGGCCGCTGGCGCGAGCTGCTTGCCGGCGCCGGCATCATGCGTGCAAGCGTCGCAGGCACCGGCGTCTTCAAGGACGCGACCTCCGACGCATTGATGCGCAGCGTCTTTTTCGACGCGCTGATCCGCACCTGGCAGATCATCATTCCCGCTTTCGGCACGATTTCCGGATCGTTCCAGATATCGAGCCTCGATTGGCGCGGCGAACATGCGGGAGAAGTCACCTTCGACCTTGCGCTCGAATCGGCGGGCGCGCTTACCTTTGTCGCGGCTTGAGCGAATGGCAAATCCGCGCCGCGGTGAGATCACCGCCGAGTTCGATGGGCATTCGCATGACCTCTGTCTCACGCTCGGCGCGCTCGCCGAACTCGAGCAAAAGTTCGGCGCCGGCGGCCTTGCCGAGCTTGCGTCGCGATTCGAAAACGCAAAACTCTCCGCGCGCGATCTCATCGCGGTAATTGCCTGCGGTCTGCGCGGGGCGGGCGCGACTTACAGCGACGACGAGGTCGCTGCATTCAAGGTCACCGGGGGATTGCACATGTATGTCCGCATCGCGGCCGACCTTTTGGCCGCGACGTTCGGCGATCTCACGCCGGACGCGGAGATAAATGCAAACCCTCGGCCGCCGCAGGGCGTCTGATATCCGAGCCGGTGCCCAGGGAACATGCGACGGCGCGCTCCTCCCACGCGCCGTTTCCTTGGGGTTCGGTCCTGGCCTTCGGATTCGGCGTCCTGCGGCTCTCTTCGCGCGACTTTTGGACGATGACGCTTCGCGAGCTCAATGCCGCGTTCGAAGGCGTTTACGGCCGCCGCACGGAGGCGCCGCGGCTCGCGGACTTCGCCGCGATGATGGCGGCCTATCCCGATGAGCGGTTTGAATGACAACGCGCTACACACCCGCAACCGTGATCGGCGGTGACACGAGCTCTGCTTTCGCGGCGCAGGATCTCAACACGATCCGGCAGGCGCTCGACGGCATTGCGCTCTCGTCCGACAATGTCTCGCGCTCGCTTGTGCGCACCTTCGCGAGCGCGATCGCAAGCGGCCGCTCGTTCAACGATACGCTGGCCTCGATCGGGACGTCGCTTTCGAGCATGGCGCTAAACACCGCCGTGCGCGGATTGTTTTCGGGCGCAACGAATTTGCTTGGTGATGCACTCGGCGGATTGTCGAGCAGCGTCGCGCCGTTTGCCGATGGCGGCATCGTGGCCAGTCCGACGTTTTTCGGCACGAACCCGTCCTTCGGGTTGATGGGCGAGCGCGGTGCGGAGGCGATCCTGCCGCTGTCGCGCGGACCGAACCGGCAACTCGGCATCGCGGCGCAGAATGGGCAACCGCCCGTGTCGGTGACGGTCAACATATCCGCGACCGACGCCGAAAGTTTCCGCAAGTCGGAAGGCCAGATCACCGGCGCACTGGCACGTGCGGTCGCGCGCGGCCAGCGCAACCTCTGACGCAAGAAACGCATGGACGGCTTTCACGAAGTGCGGTTTCCGCTCGACATTTCGCTGCGCGGCAGCGGCGGTCCGCAACGCAAGACGGACATCGTCATGCTCGGCTCCGGCCGCGAGCAGCGCAACGCGCGCTGGGAGCGCTCGCGCCGGCGTTACGAAGCCGGCTACGGCATAAAAACGCTTGCGGCTTTGTCTGCCGTGATCGCCTTCTTCGAGGAACGGCGTGGCCGACTCTACGGCTTCCGCTGGCGCGACCGCAGCGATTATTCTTCCGGCTTGCCGGGCGCTGCGGTGACGCCGCTCGACCAGACGATAGGGCAGGGGGACGGGACAAAAGCCGTCTTTCAGTTGATCAAGACATATGGTGCGGCGTTCGCGCCGTATACACGCGCGATTGTAAAGCCCGTGCAAGGGGACGGTGCGTGTCGCAGTGGCAGGCGTCGAGAAGAGCGTTACGAGCGATTTTGACGTCGATGTCACCACGGGTGTCGTGACGTTCGTGCCGGGGCACGTGCCTCCTGCAGGCGCGGCTGTCACCGCCGGCTATCTCTTCGATGTGCCGGTGCGTTTCGACACCGATACTCTCGAGATCGATCTCGCCGCGTTCGAGGCGGGAGAGATCCCGAAAATTCCGCTGATCGAGCTTCTTGACTGAACATGCGATCAATCCCATCCGATTTCGCTGCAAGCCTCGCCGCCACGGTCACGACGCTCTGCCATTGCTGGCGGCTCACGCGTCGTGACGGTGTCGTGCAAGGTTTCACCGATCACGACACGGATATCCGCTTTTCCGGAACGACGTTTGCCGCTGCAAGCGGCTTCGATGCATCGGAAGCGGAGGCCACACTCGGGCTTTCGACGGGCGGCGGCGAAATCGGTGGCGCGCTCTCCTCGGACGTGCTCAGCGAAGACGATCTCGCCGGCGGCGTTTGGGATGGCGCCAGCGTGGAGATATGGCTGGTCGAAGTGCACCCGATCGGCGCGTGCTTCTCGATATTGCGACGATCGGCGAGGTGCGGCGTTCGGAATTCGCCTTCACCGCGGAATTGCGCTCCGCCGCATCGCATCTCGATCAAGAGACGGGGCTCTTGTTCCAGCGTCTCTGCTCGGCCGATCTCGGCGATGTGCGCTGCAAGGTCGCGCTCGATTCGCCCGATTTTGCCTCCGACGGCACTGTCCTTTCCGGCGCAACGGCAATCGTCTTCAGAGCGAGCCTCGCCCGCACTTATGAATCCGGCTTCTTCGCCGGCGGCAAGCTTACATTCACGAGCGGCGGCAATGCCGGCGTGACCTGTCAGATCAAGGATCACACCGTCCTCAGTAGCAGCATCAGCTTTCTCTTATGGGTGCCGCTCGCGCATCCCGTCGCGGCTGGCGATGCATTCACCGTCACGGCAGGCTGTGACAAGGCGCTCACGACCTGCCGGCAAAAGTTCAACAATCTCGCAAATCATCGCGGCTTTCCGCACATGCCGGGCAACGACATCATCATCTCTTATCCCAACAGCAACGATCCGATTTTCGATGGCGGGAGCCTGTTTTCGTCATGACCATCTCACGTTCAGCAATCGTCGCTGAGGCGCGCGCCTGGGTCGGGACGCCGTATCGCCACCAAGGCTCGTTGCGTGGCATCGGTTGCGATTGTCTTGGCCTCTTGCGTGGGCTATGGCGCGCCGTCATTGGACCGGAGCCCGAACGGCCCGATGCTTATTCTCCGGACTGGGCGGAAGCCGGCGGCAACGAGGCATTGCTCGAAGCCGCGCAACGGCATCTCATGCCGCTCGCCGACTGCGCTTTCGCCGACGGTGACGTGCTTCTGTTTCGTTTCCGCATGAATGTACCGGCGAAACATATCGGCATCGCCACGAGTGCGACTCACATGATCCATGCGCATGAAGGTGCGTGCGTCGCCGAGG
The DNA here is from genome assembly GCA_019242655.1 of Methylobacteriaceae bacterium. Lineage (GTDB taxonomy): Bacteria > Pseudomonadota > Alphaproteobacteria > Rhizobiales > Beijerinckiaceae > JAFASC01. Next base: position 1,642 of record JAFAVH010000321.1, on the reverse strand, counting down.
TGCCGATCGTGCCGTTCTGGCGCCGCCGCATCGCCGCCAGCTTCTCCTTTCCCGGCGTGGAAAGCGCGCATTCATGACGACGCTTGTCTTTCAAGCCGCGGGGAGCGCGATCGGCGGTGTCATCGGCGGACCGCTTGGCGCGTCGATCGGCGGATTTGCCGGCGCGCTCGGCGGCGCGGCTTTGTCTTCCATCGGCGGGTCGCAGCGCAGCCCACGCGTCGTGATCGGGCCGCGGTTGAAGGTGATGGACGGCATCACCTCGACGGAAGGCGCGCCGATCCCGCGCCTCTACGGTCGCACACGCATCGGCGGCCAGATGATCTGGGCGACGCGCTTTGTCGAAGTGATCAGCGCGTCGGTGACGCCCGGAACTTCGCCCGGCGGCAAGGGCGGCAACGCGAATAGTCGCGGCGGCTCGCAGGGTGAGATCGATTACACCTACAATTATTACGCCAATTTCGCGATCGGTTTGTGTGAAGGACCGATCGCCTTCATCCGCCGCATTTGGGCCGACGGCACCGAGATCGACCTCACATTGATGGGCCCACGTGTCTATACCGGCACCGAGACACAGGACGCCGATCCGCTCATCGTCGCCAAGGAAGGTGCGGACCACGCGCCCGCGTATCGCGGGCTCGCTTATGTCGTGTTCGAGCGTTTGCCACTGGCGAGTTTCGGCAATCGCATTCCGCAGCTGACATTCGAGGTTGTGAAGCCGGTCAGCGGCCTCGCGCAAATGATCCGCGCCGTCGACATCATTCCCGGCGCAACCGAATTCGGCTATCAACCGAGCCTGCAGATAAGCGCGGCGTGGCCGGGCAGCTCGATCAGCGAGAATCGCCACCAGCTGACGGCGGCGACGGATTGGACGGCATCGATCGACGCCTCGCAGGCGCTGTGTCCAAACCTGCAGGGCGTCGCGCTTGTCGTCACCTGGTTCGGCAGCGATCTGCGCGCCGGCTCTTGCACGATCACGCCGAAAGTCGATCTCGGCTTCAAAACGATCGGACCGGATTGGTCCGTTGCGGGATTGGCGCGCGCGTTTGCGCCCGTCGTGTCTTCATACGACGGAAGCGCCGCATTCGGCGGCACGCCGTCTGATGCGGCGGTGGTTCGCGCAATAGCGGATCTGCGCGCACGTGGTCTCTCCGTCACGCTCTATCCGTTCGTGATGATGGACATTCCGGTTGGCAACACGCTCACCGATCCATATAGCGGCGACGACGGCCAGCCGGCTTATCCCTGGCGCGGCCGCATCACCTGCGATCCCGCGCCGGGGCAGGTGGGTTCGCCCGACGGAACCGCTTCTGCGGCCTCGCAGGTTGCGAATTTCTTCGGTTCGGCGTCACCGCCTCCAGGCGAATGGTCGTTTCGCCGTTTTGTTCTGCACTACGCGCAGCTTTGCGTCGCAGCCGGCGGAGTTGACGCCTTTCTTATCGGTTCGGAACTCGTCGGGCTGACGCGCGTGCGCTCGGCGAGCGGCGTCTACCCCGCGGCGAATGCGCTGGCGACGCTTGCCGCTGACGTGAAAGCGATTTTGGGCCCGGCGACAAAAATCTCGTACGCGGCGGATTGGACGGAATACGGCGCGCATGTACTCGGTGGCGGCAGCGAAGTGCGATTTCCGCTCGATGCGGTATGG